>DKBK01000013.1 GCA_002451135.1 Nitrospiraceae bacterium UBA6902 | reverse complement strand
ACATTGCGGGACGGAACACCGTTTTTTATTACTATGTCTTCTATCGGATAATAGGTCCTGAGGATCTGTTCTTCCGTATAGCCAAGGGCTTTAAGGATGATTGTGGCGTGAAGTTTCTTCCTGCGGTCAATTCGCACGTAGAGTGTATCTTTCGTATCAAACTCGAAGTCAAACCATGAGCCTCGTGCAGGTATGATACGGGCCGAAAAGATGACCTTCCCGCCTACCTGTGACTTGCCTTTATCGTGGCTGAACAGTATTCCGGGAGACCGGTGCAGCTGACTGACCACAACCCGCTCAACGCCGTTGATGACAAAGGTGCCCGTCTCAGTCATTAATGGGAGCTCCCCCAGATACACCTCCTGTTCCCTGGACTCTTTCAGCCTCCGCTGTCCTGAATCGCCTTTTTCCCACAAATTCAGGTTGACCCTGATTTTAAGAGGGGCCGAGTAATTGATGCCTTTTTCAAGGCACTCCCTCACGGCGTACTTCGGACTTGCGAGTATATATTCGATAAACTCGATAGAGGCGGTTTCATTGTAATCGAGAATGGGGAATACACTTTTAAATGCCCCCTGCAGGCCGCTGTCTTCTCTCTGGTGAGACGGTATTTTTTCCTGCAGGAAACGTTCGAATGACCGTGTTTGTATTTCGATAAGATTTGGTATAGCAAGAATCTCGGGTATCTTCCCAAAATTTTTTCTTACCCTTAAACCTTCTGCCATAATTCTCCTTTAACAGAACCCAGAACCCAGATTTCAGAACACAGACGTAACAAGCTAGTCTGTGCCCTGTGTTCTGTGATCTTTGCTCATTATTATATTTATTTCAATTCTACTGTCGCGCCCTGCTCTTCAAGCTTAGCCTTCATTGCAGCAGCCTCTTCCTTCGATACCCCGGTTTTTACCGGCTTGGGAGCTCCGTCAACCAGCTCCTTGGCTTCCTTGAGGCCCAGACTTGTAAGCTCTCTTACGACCTTGATGACCTGGATCTTTTTATCGCCGACCGTTGCAAGGACAACATCAAAACTCGTTTTTTCCTCCTCTGCAGCAGGGGCGGCAGCGCCGGGAGCGGCAGCAGCCATGGCCACCGGTGCGGCTGCGGTAACTCCGTATCTCTCCTCAAATTCCTTTATGAACGCCGACATATCCAGGATAGTCATCTTATCAATGAATTCAAAAACCTGATCTTTCGTAACAGACATCTTTTCCTCCTTAATTTTTTATATAGTCTTCACTCACGCAGTCAGCAGAAATGAACATATTACAAGCCCTTTTCCGCGCTGCGGTCTTCTAACTGGTTTCTTTTTTTTGTTTTAGTCCTTCCATTGCATACATAAACTGGGTCAGGGTTGAGTTCAGCAAACCTGCCAGCTTGCTCAAAGGCGACTGCATGGCGCCGACAAGCATAGCCAGCTGGACCTCTCTCGGAGGAAGCTCCGATATGGCCTTGATCTGCGCAGGCGTATAGACCCCGCCTTCAACAACGCCGCCCTTTATCTCAAGCTTCTCGTTGGTCTTACTGTATTCGAGCACTTTCTTGACAACGAGCACGGGATCATCATAGCCAATCGCAATACCGATGGGGCCTGAAAAAATATCCTTGGCAGCATCTACGGGTGTGCCCTCTGCCGCCCTTTTTGCAAGGGTATTTTTTACCACCTTGTACTCTACCGCAGAAGATCTCAGGGAAATGCGCAAACCGGTAAGTTCTTCAACATTAAGGCCCCGGTAATCAGTAAATACTATTCCCTTTGCTTTTCCGAACTTGTCTTGAAGCTCTGATACAATACGGGATTTTTCTTGTTTATTCAGCTTATTCACCTCCTTTTATATCAGAGACTCCAGAATAGTTGACCTGCATGCAGAGAAGTGTGGAGAACGTCTTTTGTAAACTCCAACGCACGTTTTATTTCTCACCTATTATGCAGTCTATGCAGGCCCGCACAGTTCAAATCTCTTTAAGCAATCCCTTTAAAAGGATGCACCTGCAGTCTCTGACTTATTTATTTTCAGGTTTTCAGTTCTCAGACTGAAAACTAACAACTAACAACTCTTTTATGTCGAAGCAACACTGGAAACATTTACCGGGACACCGACGCCCATAGTAGATGAAATAGAGACCTTTTTAAGATATTTTCCTTTGCTTGTCGACGGCTTCGCCTTTTCAATTGATTTAATTACGGTTATGGCATTATCGAGAAGTTTATCACTTTCAAAAGACACCTTGCCTATGGATACATGCACCACACCCGCCTTTTCAGCCCTGTAGTCAGCTTTCCCAGCGGTGATATCTTTGACCGCCTTTGCAACTTCAAACGTAACCGTACCTGATTTGGGATTCGGCATGAGACCCCTTGGTCCGAGCACCTTACCGAGTTTTCCCACAAGCCCCATGAGGTCAGGCGTCGCGACTACTTTGTCAAAGTCCACCCAGCCGCCCTGAATTTTCTCCACAAGGTCCTCGGCGCCCACAAAATCAGCCCCCGCATTTTTTGCGTCCATGGCTTTTTCTCCCTTGGCAAATACAAGAACCCTGATTTTCTTTCCGAGCCCATGGGGAAGCACCACGCTCCCTCTTACCATCTGGTCCGACTTTTTCGGGTCAATACCAAGCCTGACGGCCAGGTCAACTGTCTCATCAAACTTTGTATGTACAAGCTTCTTCACGAGGTCCACGGCCTCTTTAAGATCATACTGCTTTGTTCTATCTATTTTCTCTTTGGCAATCGTATGTTTTTTACTCATCTCAACCCCCGTCCTGATTCTTAATTATTACTTCTTATTTCCATCTCTTTCTTAAATGATGTCCACGCCCATGCTTCTTGCCGTGCCCTTGATAGTCTCAACGGCCTTGTCGACATTAAATGCATTCAAGTCCGCCATCTTCGTCTTGGCTATCTCTCTCACCTGGTCCATGGTAAGTTTTCCGACTTTGTCTTTGTTGGGCGTGCCTGAGCCTTTTATAATGCCGGCCGCCTTTTTAATCAACTCTGACGCAGGCGGGGTCTTGAGGATAAAGGTAAAGGTCCTGTCCTTGTATATAGTAAGAACGCACGGGATAATCGTATCTCCCAACGCCTGCGTCTGGGCGTTAAAGGCCTTGCAAAAATCCATAATATTTATTCCGTGCGGACCTAACGCAGGCCCTATGGGCGGGGCCGGGTTTGCCTTACCGGCAGCCACCTGCAGTTTCACCATTGCCATTACTTCTTTCTTAGCCATTTAAACCTCCAAATAAAAAATCAACAATCAACAAACTGAATAAAAAGGAGTTTATGTAAATTGGTTTTTCTCCCTGATTGTGATTTCTCATTTTTTATTTTTAATTTATTGAGTTCTTTCTATCTGAAGAAAGTTCAGTTCCACAGGGGTCTGTCTGCCGAAAATGGTTACCATGACCCGCAGTTTATCATGGACCTCGTCTATTTCATCAACAAATCCGTTAAAATTGGCAAATGCGCCGTCGATAATCCTGACGCTGTCGCCTCTCTCGAACTGTGCCTTAACCTGTGTTGCAGGTCCCTTTTCGATCTGCTGAACAATCACGTCAATTTCTTCCTGCTGCACCGGCGCAGGCTTGTCGCCTCCGACAAACCCCGTAACCCTTGGGGTACTGCTGACAAGGTGCCATGTATCATCGTCGAGTTCCATTTCTATAAGGATATATCCAGGATAAAATTTCTTCATGGTTTCTTTTTTCTTCCCAGATTTCAGCTCAACAACCTTTTCCGTGGGAATCAAGATTTGAGTAACTCTATCGCCGAACCCTCTCCGCCTTACATTCTCCTCTATCGATGCCTTGACCTTCTCCTCAAATCCTGAATACGTATGTACTACATACCACTGTTTCACCATAATTTCTCCTACCTGATCACCATTCCGATCAATTTGGAAAGAATCAAATCAATCATGCCTAAAAATACCGCTATTATTAACACCAGTACCACCACCACCTTGGTGGAGCCTATCACTTCTTCCCTTGACGGAAACACCACCTTCTTTAGCTCTACCTTTACTTCCCTGAAAAAATTTTTTATCTTCTCAAACACTGTGTTGCCTCGCTTTTATTTATCCCGTAAATGTTAATGTTCACGGCTGCTGAGATTCATGTACGAACTCTGACGGCAATGACCACTTATCACCTTACATATTTCCTGTCCGGCTTCCCGGGTGTTCTCCCCTTTAAAAATGGCAGGCCAGGAGGGANNATTACAAATTACAAATTCCAAATTGGATTTTGGTGTCTGGAACTTGGAATTTACTGCGTTACGCCTTTGTCTCTTTATGATCAACATGCTTTCTGCAGTGCCTGCAGTATTTCTTCAGAACGAGCTTTTCCGTAACGTTTTTCTTGTTTTTCGTGGTCGAATAATTCTTGTTCTTACAGCTCGTGCATTGTAACAGTATTATATCCTGCATGTATTCCGTCCTCCGTGTCCGTTACTTCTTTTTATTACGGTTGCGCTTCACAGACACCCTTCATAATTCTTTATTCAACAACCTCGGTA
>DKBK01000099.1 GCA_002451135.1 Nitrospiraceae bacterium UBA6902 | reverse complement strand
GTAGAGACCTGCAGTGCCGGCGTATGGGGGAACAATACCTGTAATCCCTATGCAGGTGCACAGACTGAAGGGCCTCCCGGATCCCTGAACTGCACGGACAATCTGGACAATGATTGTGACGGATCAACGGATATTGGTGACATGGACTGCCATGTACAGTTTGAATCGAGCTGCTTTGACGGGATAGATGATGATTTGGACGGGAAGACAGATTGTGCTGATACTGACTGCGGGGGAGTAATGGACGGGGCCTGTATCACTGGCCAGCCGGGAATTTGCTCTGCAGGGACCCGTACCTGTCAGGCAGGGGCAGAGGTGTGCGTGGCCAACAGCCAGCCCCAGGCAGAAGTCTGTGACAATATAGACAATAACTGTGACGGGGGGATTGATGAAAATCTCACGAGACCGACCGCGTGCGGAGTGGGTATATGTTCAATTAATACTGGAGTAGAGACCTGCAGTGCCGGAGTCTGGGGGAACAATACCTGTAATCCTTATGCAGGTGCACAGATGGAAGGTCCTCCGGGGGATCAGACGTGCAGTGATAACCTCGATAATGACTGTGATGGGGGCACAGATTTTGCTGATGGAGGCTGTCATGTTGATCATGAAACTAACTGTTATAACGGAATTGACGATGACGCAGATGGACTGACGGATTGTCAGGATGCTGACTGTGGGGGGGGATTGCCTGTAAGGATTGCGGGGACTCTTCCAGAATATTTCATGAGCATTCAGGCAGCCTACAGCAGCCCGGCTTCTATCAAACTAGTCCAGNNCAGGTACGCGGTAACATGACCATTAGCGATGGAGTTGTAACGATCAGCAACGGAACTCTTGAAATAAAATAGGGAGTACCTGAACTGGGGAATTTTTTCTATTACCGCATCGAGCTCTGTCCGAAGGTTGTGCTATGCTTAATCTCTCTCCCCAAAAATCGCCGTACCCACCCTAACCAGCGTGGCCCCTTCTTCAATGGCAACTTCAAAGTCGTTTGACATGCCCATTGATAATTCATATAACACAAAACCCTTTTCAATTGCCTTATCCGCAAGCTGCTTCAGTTTTCTGAAATATGGTCTTGTTTTCTCAGGGTCTTCAAAGTAAGGCGGCATTGTCATAAGACCTTCCATCTTGAGACAATCCATTTTTGCTATCTTTGTAAGCAGGTCCATCAGGTTATTTTCCGTAATTCCATGCTTCGTTGCCTCGTCTGAGAGTTTCACCTGCACCAGGATCCTCTGTTTTTTTCCGGTCTTTCTCGCATGGTTGTCGACTTCTTCTGCCAATCCCGCGGAATCGACTGAATGTATCAGATCAAAAAGTTCAACCGCGGTCTTGGCCTTGTTTTTCTGGAGATTCCCGATCAGATGCCATTCAATTTTTTCACTCCTGAGTCCTAACTCATAACTCTTCACTTTCTTCTGAGCTTCCTGGACCCTGTTCTCTCCCAGAATGAGCGCCCCAGCCTGTATGGCCTCAATTATTTCAGGCATGTTAACTGTTTTGGTTACCGCAACAAGCTTTATGTGAGCAGGATTTCTGCCTGAATTCATTGCGGCATGAACAATCTGTGACTGCACCTTTCTGAAGGCCTCGGTAATACCCATCCTCTGAGAAGCTTAGCATTTTCCTTTTATCTTCGCAAGATTGGAAAACGTTATTTTCATAAATTATTCATATTTTTTATGCTATTATGATTACTATGAACGGCAGAAACATACTGGTAGTGGAAGATGAAAAGAAGATAGCCGAGATAGTAAAGGCATATCTTGAAAAAGAAGACTTCCGCGTTACTGTCGCAGAGAGAGGGGAGAAGGCGTTAGCAGTCTTAAAGGAAGGTTTTGCCCTCATTATCCTGGACCTGATGCTTCCTGATATGGCAGGTGAAGACATATGCCGTGCAATCCGTAAAGACTTTGACGTGCCGATTATCATGCTGACGGCAAAAAGTGATGAGGATGACAGGGTCAGGGGGCTCGGAATCGGCGCAGATGACTACATGGTAAAACCCTTCAGTCCCAGGGAACTTGTTGCGAGGGTCAAGGCGCTCTTAAGAAGGGTCAAGGGATCGAAGGATGTGCTCAGCTTTAACGGGAGTGATCTTGTCCTGGATTCTACCCGATTTGAGGTAAGAAAAAAAGCCTCGCCGGTTGTTCTAACTCCTACTGAATTTAAACTCCTGCAATGCCTTGCGGAACGTCCGGGGCAGGTGTTTACAAGGCTCCAGCTTGTGAATGTAATTTTAGGGTATGATTTTGAGGGGTACGACAGGACGATTGACGCGCATGTCAAGAATATCCGGCACAAGATCGAGGACAATCAGAGAAAACCTTCCTATCTTAAAACCGTCTATGGTATAGGTTATAAGTTTACCGGTCTGCCTGATGAGGACTAAACTTTTTCTTGCCTTTATATTTATCATCCTTCTGGCCCTGCTCTCAAATATAGTATTCGAAAGACTGATCATCGAAGATTTTAACGATTTTATCAGGGGCACCGAGGAAGACCACGCATACTGGATCATGGCTACTGTTGAGGGCAGTTACAAGAACGGGGAGTGGGACAGGCAATTGCTCAGTGAGGCGCTGCACTGGAGCATGATGCTAGGGCTCGAAGCGTATGTAGAGGACATATCAGAAACAGTCATTCTGTCATCAACAGAGGTTCATGAGGGAATGAACCCTAACATGTTAAAAAGGATGCACTCTCTTCTGAAATTGCCCTCGGGGACAGGGGAGTTTACCTGGTACCCCTTATATGTAACGGGAGAAGAAATAGGCAAACTGTATATCAGGCCGCTCGAAAAGCTAGGCTCAATGCCTCTGAGAGAAGAAATATTCAGACGGAGGGGCAGGGAGTTTCTGTTTATATCTTTTTTGATAGCCGGAGGTGGGGCCCTGTTTTTATCTGTTCTGTTTACGATGTTCCTGTCAAATCCCATAAGACGTTTAACAAACTCGGCCGAAAAAATAGCTCAAGGAGATTTCTCTGTTTCGGTGCCCAGGGCGCATAAGAAATTTAAAGATGAGATTGACAGACTTACAGAAACATTTAACTATATGGCCGAAGCACTCAGAAGAGAGGATGCATTAAGAAAACATCTTACCTCCAATATCGCTCATGAGCTGCGGACCCCCTTGACGGTTATAAAGGGAAACCTTGAAGCTATTGAAGACGGGATAATATCCGATCCCCTCATAGTTATCAAAAATATAACCTCCGAGATTGAAAGGATCATTTCGCTGGTCGAGGGGATAGAAGACATTACCAGGGCTGAGGCAAGTTTTTTCAAGAGAGGCAATCGGGAAGAAATCAGCCTGAAAGAATTTATTGAAGGCATTACAGGAGGGATGAAAAAAATTATCGAGGGAAAGGGCCTTTATCTGAAAATTGACGGTCCTGCCATGACAGTCAACACATATCCGGGAAAACTGCATATCATATTAAAAAACCTTTTGACAAATGCTTATAAATTTACCGATACCGGGGGTATTACCATTGCATGGAGCAAAGGGATCCCTGAATCAGGCGGGGCTTTTTCTGTTACTGTTGAGGATACAGGGAAAGGCATTGAAGCGGACGAACTCGCGAAGGTTTTTGACAGGTTTTATAAGGGTGCAGATTCGGGAGGCAAGGGATTAGGGCTCGCTATTGTGAGAGAACTCACGGAAGTTATCGGGGGTAAAGTAGAGGTTGAAAGCGTGCGTAATACAGGGACGAAGTTTACGATACATTTGTGAATGAACCAGCATACTGACATTCATATTTTCTTCATTTTTATGGGCTATCCTTTATGGAAGGTAACTATATGAAATATATTGCTGTGTTCCTGCTAACCTGCACGTTATTGTTCGGGATATGGTTTGAAGTCCATGCATGGCGGTTCGGGAAACCGGTGACTCCGTATGGGGACTTTTGTCCGCGATGTGCCAAGTATGGATCATGCAAGACCATTATGACTCATGAAGATTCTAAAAAGGCCATGATAGATTACTACCAGGAAAAGGGACTTAATGTTGAACTTGAGAAAAAGGGTGGAAGGTTTATAAGAGCGAAGATCAAGGAAGATGATAAAGTAATTGATATTATTATTTTTGACCGGCGAACAGGGAGGATACGATCAATATATTAAATCAGGTCGTCGCTTACTCTTCCTGATGGGTGCTATGGGGCAAGAGGCATCTTTGAATATGGAGGTATGAGATGGGAAAAAAAGACCAGAATAAAAAGGGCGGGTCGCCTGACAAGAAGAGCGGCACTCTCTTATGGATAGCAGCAGCAGTTGCAGTGATAATAGCAGTCCTTGCCATATCCGGCAACATCCCGTTTAAAGGGAATTCCGGTGATACGGGAAAATCTTTCAATTTACCGGGCAAAGAAACAAGGCCCGTCCTTGATCCTGCATTGTTCACCGGTCAAACACGCTTCGCCTATGCTGCTGCGCAGAAATACCCGGAGATCCTCAATGAAGTCTACTGCTACTGTTTTTGTAATGAACCGCCTTTTCATCATAAGACNNGAAATAAAGAGAACCATTGACAGGGAGTTCGGTGGTTAGCATGGTCGGAGTAAGTTTGCCGGGAAGTTAAATTCCCGGCTTTTTTTATAAGCTGATTGTTTTCTCAATATCCCCATGATTGAACCGTAATGTGCTCTTGTCCCCTGACGCCGGTCATTCATTCTTGCCCATGAAGATTTTATTGTAGGTGTTTAACCATACCTGCTATAATGCAATAATCAATGAAGGCAGCAATTAAATTCCGGTGAATTCATGGATATAACTAGGGCATTGCTGGCATTAATAATGCTGTTGACAGTTGATATTGCCGGATGTGCAGGCACTCAGGAACATGTGAGCGGGCCTCCTGCGAAAAAGCACGACATTATCATCCCGCCATACACATTTGTCACGCCTGATGATAAAAAGCAGTGGGAAGGTGAAATTAACGGGAGGGCCATCTCCTATTTCAGGCTGGAGAAGGAGAGGGGCATATCCCATGTTGTTATTAGTACTCAGGACAACCTACCTCATTATTTTAAGCGCATTGAATATTTCGACGACGGCGGAGAAGGGAATCTGGATGCGATGCGCATGAAGATCTATGAAAAAGAAAAGGGCTGGAGAGATGTCGGGATATCGAAAGACAATAAATACGGTCTGGCCTATGCAGACAGTCAGTATAAAGAGCTTTTGGAAAAGATAAAGGAAGCGGGGATCGTAAAGGAATAATTTCAGCCCAGTACATATATCTATTTCTGCCCAGCGTCAATCAGGGTTTGAATAAGTGATTTGATCTCATCCCGGTCCCATTCTCTGTAACCAAGACCGGCTCCAACCATGTTCCCGTCCGTGTCTATCAGAAATTTCACAGGGGTTGAACTTACGCCGTATAATGCGCTGGCATTGCCGTCCGTATCCAGGAGGTTGACGTAGGTGATACCCTGATTGCCCAAAAACCTGAGAACGGTTTCTTTTTCTTCCTGAACATCAATGGCTATAAGGGAAAAGGGTTTTCCCTTAAAATGCTGGTGAAGATTTTCCAGGGAAGGCAACTCCTTCCTGCACCATGGTCACCATGTGGCCCAGAAGCTAAGGAGGACAACGTTCCCTCGATGCCGGGAAAGATCTATTCTCTCTCCCTGCACCGAATTTAATTCAAAATCAGGGGCTTTAACAGGTTCAGTAAAGTGGTGCATATTCACTGAAGCCAACAGTTCAGCAACACGGGTATCGGTATACGTCTCACCCGGTAACACTTTTTCCGAGGGGCTTCCCAGGTGCCCTTTCTGCTCATTCTGACATGCAGATATGAGCGGCATCAATAAAAGAATCACAATAATATAAAAAAAGAATTTATTTAATTTCATTCACACAGTTATCCTCCGTCAGATTGGTATGTATATTTTATATTAATTGCCCTGAAAATACTCTCTCCATGGGATATTGTCTCCGCTGCTTACAAGGCACCTTCACAATATTTTCATGTTTTATTCATTTTTTCTTCAAAGAACCGGGTTAATCTTTAGTCATGAAAACGGAATCATGAACACTTGGCAAAGGAGGTACAAAATGAAAAAGATCTTGGCAGGCATAGCGGTGTTATTAATAATTTCTGCAGGGGCATTGGCCTTCGCCCATGGACCCGGCAGATGGGGCGGGCATGGTATGGGGCCCGGCTATGGTGCGTGTATGACAGGGACTGGCTATGGAGGTATGTTTATGGGTCTCAGGGGTCAGGGAGATGGAACATATCAGGCGTTTCTAAGTGAGACTGCGGATCTGAGAAAGGAACTTCACAATAAGAAGTTTGAATACTTTGAGGCCAGTCGTGATCCGGAAACAACGGGGGAAACTCTGTCGAAACTCGAAAAGGAAATATATGAAATGCGGTCCCGGATACGTGAAAAAGCGCCCCGAACTGTAAACAGAGGGTTGATCGGATGCGGTCGTTGCTGGTAAGCGATTGACTCGCTGCCTTCTTTAAGCAGTCAGGAACCCTACGCCTGGCTGCTTTATGTACATGTAAGAATAGGCTTGATGAATAAATGAAAAGAAGATAAGATCTTAGGGCCTAATGTAACAGTATTTCCAGGAGTCTGTCTAATTCTTCAAGAGAGAAATAATCGATCTCAATTCTCCCCCTTTTATTTGATTTATGTATCAGACGGACTTTCGTGCCGAGGCCTTGAATCAGTTTCTCTTCAAGCGATGCGATCTGGGGGTCTCTGGATGAATGACGTTGAGATTTGGACGCATGGGGTGAAGCACTTTTCCTGCCGAGCGTCTCTGCTTCCCTCACGCTTAGACCATTTTTAATTATTTTTGAGGCAATTTCGAGCTGGAGTCTCTGATTTTCAACCTGCAGCAGCGCCTTGGCGTGTCCTATGCTTAACGAGCCCTCTGCTATCCATTTTTTGATTTCCAGAGGCAGCTTCAATATTCTCAGATAATTGGACACCGTCGCCCTGTCCTTGCCGACTTTTTGAGACAGGTCATCATGTGTCAGGTTGAAATCTTTTATCAAACGGTTAAACGCTTCCGCTGTCTCAAGGGGGTTCAGGTCTTCTCTCTGTATGTTTTCTATGAGCGCGAGTTCAAGGGCTTCAACAGGGGCCGCTTCTTTTACAATTGCAGGGATGACCTTCAGTCCTGCAATTCCTGCGGCCCTTAATCTCCTCTCACCGGCAATCAGTTCGTACGAATTATCAGAGGATGTTCTTACAATTATGGGCTGAATAACACCTTTTTCCCTTATTGATGCAACAAGATCATTAAGGGCGGCATCTTTGAAGATCCGTCTTGGCTGGTATTCATTTGGTTTAATAGTCTTTATGTCCAGGTCAAGGATTTCCCTGCTTTTCCCTTTTTCCTTTTCCTTCTGGGGGATAAGTGCGGACAGACCTTTACCGAGCGCCGTTTTCATTTCCTATCATCTCCTTTGCAAGATCCAGGTAACTCTGTGCTCCTTTGGAGCGGACATCGTACAGTATCACAGGTTTTCCATGACTTGGCGCTTCAGCAAGAGTCACGTTCCTCGGAATCAGCGTCCTGTAGACCTTATCGCCAAAATGCCTTCTTAATTCTTCAGAAACCTGATTTGCCAGAGTATTTCTTCCGTCAAACATTGTGAGCAATATCCCTTCGATTTCAAGTTCGGGATTAAAGGAGTCCTTTATTAAATTAAAGGTCCTGAGCAGCATGCTTATCCCTTCGAGGGCGTAATATTCGCACTGCATAGGAACGAGTAACGTGTCGGCGGCCACAAGGGCATTTAACGTGAGCAGACTGAGAGACGGGGGGCAGTCAATGAAAATATAATCGTACTGATGCCTTACTGATTCCAGGGCGCGCTTTAGTATGGTCTCCCTGTTCTCTTTCCCGAAAAGCTCAAGTTCTGCACCGATAAGGTCTATGTTTGAGGATATAATCTTGAGGCGTTCCATTCCGGTATGCTCAATAATGTCTTCTATCGGTTTTGCCTCAGTATATAAATCGTATATGCTTCCATTGAGATGGTCTTTGTCTATCCCGAGTCCGCTCGTTGAATTGCCCTGCGGATCGGTGTCGATGAGGAGGACATGCTTCCCGGCAGAAGCAAGAGATGCTGATATATTAATGGCTGTTGTTGTCTTCCCGACCCCGCCCTTCTGGTTGGCGACTGCAGTTACTTTTCCCATAATAATCCAAAAATAAAAAAATAGTCGAACGTTAAAAAATAAGGAATATGTTTTAAGAATTCCTGCCGCGTTGTGGTGAAGTCTTTATTTCAGATACAACCCAACCGCGCTTTTACGTTTTAATATTATAATATTTTTTTCTATGCCCCGTCCTGAACAAACCGCTCCCCTTTTTTCATGGAAAGTTCTGCCCTCGAAAGTTCTTTGCCCAGGTATGCTGCGTGTCCTAATTCTGTAACCCATTTATTGCTGACAATCGTCAGATATATATCCCGGCTGTTTTTACCTTCTATTTTTCTTATCAGCTTGTTGTCGTAAGAGTAATGCTCTACTAAAATATTTACCTTGTCTTTTTGCGGAAGAATGACAAAATATCCCGCTTTGTCAAGTTTGATCGACGACTTGGTGTATTTTTTTGCCTTCACAGTGGGTACGGCAGCTGGCTTGGCACGTATTACTGCCGGCAAAGAAATAGTTGTCGTATCGCAGCACGTGCTATGGCAGCCGCAGCCTGAGACAGCCGGCTGCATAACTGCCTGCCGTGAAAGTTCCGAGATTTTATTTGCCAGCGATCTCGTGTCCTCACAGCCAATCATGTCCTCAATCCTGATCTGTTTTCTGAATTTATCTACCTCTGCCCTGGATATATTTTTCAGAATCGGGCGTCTTCCCTCCGACCCTATGACGCGCATATTTTTATCTACCCCATTTTCCCAGAGGGCCAGCATTGTTTTGCCGCTTTTGTGTCCTTCCGTATCCTTTCCGGCAACTATCATGGAGCTGATGGAAGGATTGGAGACAATGTTTTTGACTATTTTATCTATACCGATATTTTCCGTTTCGGTTTTTCCTACAATGCAGAGGCCTGGCGGTCTGAGTCGTGCGAGTTTCTCTTCCAGTTTAATGCTTGANNTTTGACGTCAATATTGTCATTGCCTCAGGAGGAATGCAATATTTGCAACCGAAACAGGGGTATTCCTGCGGCTCAAGCTGAGAGGACCATTCATTTACATTGTGCAGGAGCTCGGCAGCGTCTTTAAGCTTGAGCAGGGGAAGTGACGCGTGAAGATTTTCGAGAGTCCCCCTCATGCAGCCGCATTTTCTGCATTTGGAAAGTCTCATCCCCCGCTGAATTTCTGAGGTAACCTTTTTGAAAGTGGGATTCATTGCAATATTATGAATGATAGTAATGCAAAACATCAACCGGGTAATGGCCCGAAATTCTTTTCAAAAAGATAAAGGCGTCTATATTGAAAAAAGGGGAATGGTTGTCACGGCTAATGGGAGATACGGGGGGGCTCACGATAAGTGATACCGCTTAAGTAGCATTTTTATTTTGCCGAACTATAATAAAAGTAATATGAATAAAGAAACTGCTATTATAGAGACAGGGAAAAACAATAAACTGCGCCGTTCGGCAATAACACGTGTTAAAGCCGATATGAATTTACTTAATGCTTTCCTATAAGTCAACAAAAACGCTTATCCAAGAATTTCCTGCATGAACCTCAAAGAGAAAATAAAAAAACAGGCCGGGATTATTAAAACCAATATCGAGATAGCAGACATTGCGTTTGTTTCTCTACGAGTAATAATTTTTTGCGGAGGGCTCGGGTGGCTTTTGTTTTCCCAAGTCTCGCCAGAGACGTTCAGGCTTGTCAGCAGAATCGGGTTTTTCTTCATTGTGTACAGTGTGCTCATATACGTCTGGCTGCTGTTGTCTCCTAAATTAAAAAAAGGCATATACGGGTTCGCCCTGTTGTTTGACCTTTTGTTTGCATCCCTTCTGGTAAGAGAGACAGGCGGGTTTAGCAGCTCTTTTTTTAATGGATTTTATCTGGTGACCGCGCTGTATACATTTTATTATGGTCTTGTCCCCGGGACTGTGATAGCTGCCGTAGCTGCAGTCGCATATTTCTTGAGCAGCAGGTATGGATTCTACGAGCTCCACTGGACTGATTTTCTGGTCAGAATTGCTTTCCTGTTTTTATTGGCTGTACCCCTCGGCATGCTTTCTCAGAAATTAAAGAGCGACAAGGCCAGGATCGAAAGACTCAATGAGGACCTTGAAAAAAACATCGACGAATTGCGGGAGCTTCAGGTAAAACTCATTCAGACAGAGAAACTGTCTGCATTGGGAAGGTTGACTGCTGATGTTGCCCATGAAATAAGAAATCCATTGACCTCAATAGGAGGGTTTGCAAGGAGACTGAACAAGAAATTGTTTCAGGGCTCCAGGGAAAAAGAATACTCCGACATTGTGGTCGCGGAGGTCGACAGGCTGGAACGAATACTCAGGGATGTCCTTTCATTTTCAAAAGAAACAAAATACAACATGGAATATCAGGAAATAAACGGTGCTATCCGGGAGGCCATGTATGCCTTTTACGAAATATGCAAGGAACAGTCGATAGAGCTTGAAGAAAAATTGGATCTCTCACTTCCTGAAATATTAATAGACAAAGACCAGGTGAGACAGGCAGTACATAACCTTTTATCTAATGCCGTTGATGTGATTTCCAGGGGAGGCAAGCTTTCAGTCATCACGTATATGGAGGAATTACACGAAGTACGTTATATTGTGGTGGAAGTGAATGACACAGGGCCTGGATTGCCTGCTGAGGCATTAAATCTGATATTTGACCCCTTTTATACGACAAAAGAGATAGGTGCGGGTACCGGACTCGGCCTTTCCATATGCAAGAAGATCATAGATGAACATAACGGGTTAATATTTGCGGACAGCGAATTGGGGAAGGGGACCTCATTTAAAATGTATTTTCCGTATCAGAGCGGGGAAAACGGAAAAAAGATCAGATGTTGGGAATTTACCCGGTGCGGAGTGGAAAAGGCGGAAGGATCAGCGCAAATGATATGTCCTGCATACCCGAATTATGGCCGGATATGCTGGGCTATTGCCGGTACATTTTGCGGGAAAAAGGTGAGCGGAGCGATTGCCCAGAAGATAGGGAACTGCAAGAAGTGCGAATTTTACCAAAACGTAGCGGTGCGCAAGGCTCTTTAATATTAATATTCCCGTAAAGGCAGTCGAAGTTTTCATCGAAAATAGTTGTAACGGGTATCCCGTAGTATAGCCGCATTTATTGTCATATGATGACAACGAATCACTGGTCAATATGTTTCTTCCGCGAAGAACAGGTGAATTGTGCGGTCATAATTATTCTCGCAACACACAGGAGTATTATGCTGACTAGAGCGTATATTTCTGCTTTTGCAGGGTTTACTTTTATGAGTGTTTTATCATAGAATGTCTTGTTTATACGCAACTGAGCAGGGCCCATAGCTCAGCTGGAAGAGCTACCGGCTCATAACCGGTTGGTCCCAGGTTCGAGTCCTGGTGGGCCCACCAAATTTGGTCTGAAAGATTAAGAGCAGAAAAATACAATATACGTGATTCATGACGTTCTATCCAATAATACTCACTGATTCTGGAGGCAAACTTGAATGAACAACTGAAATTCTTAATTGAACTTCAGGAACTGGATTCCTCTCTCATTGCCATGGCTGAGAAGATTGAAATGATTCCCCGAAAACTGGAACAGTTCAATTCCCCCCTCCAACAAGCAAATGAATTATTTCAAAAGACCAGCACCAAATACAACGCCCTGAATAAAAAGAAAAAAGACAAGGACCTGCAACTGGATGAAATGCAGGACAAGATAAACAAACTTAAATCCAGAAGCGGTGATATCAAAACAAACAAGGAGTACGAAGCTCATCTGAAGGAAATTCAGGGATTTGAAAAAAATATGTCTAAAGTAGAAGATGAACTTATTGCCATAATGGAAGAGCTGGAGGCGCTTGAAAAGGAATTGAAGGCTGAAGAGATGAACCTCAAAAAGGCCAATGAAGACTATAAACGGCAGGAGAAAATATTGGGGGAGGAGCAGACGAAATTAAGGGCTGAGCTGGAAACGGAAAAGACGAAGAGAAAAGATTTTGTAACCCAACTGGATGATGAGTATTATACGCAGTATATGAATCTCCTGAAAAGATATGGAGATAAGGTAGTCGTGGAAACAAGAAATGAAATATGTCTTGGCTGTAATACTAATATTCCGCCTCAATTATATAATGACATAAAGAAGGGGGATGTGCTTTATAATTGTTTTTTTTGTAAAAGATTTATCTATATTAAGCCCCCCTCCGAATCCGCTGGTCAGGCTGAAGCGTCAACAATTACCTCTTAATGCCGGAAGACATGTCCCATAAACAAAAGGATATGCAGACGGATTTATTTGAAACCGCATACCCCCCCCCACATGGGAAGAGATGCGCTATAATGCATTGTGATGGCGCATCCAGTGGAAATCCGGGGAATTCCGGAATCGGAGTAGTAATCGATCTCGTTGACCAGGACATGAAATATGGAGAGAGCAGGGACACTCATACGCTTTCTGAACATATTGGCATTGCTACAAATAATATTGCCGAGTACACGGCATTAATCAGGGGGATTGAGAAGGCAAGATCGCTGGGAGTAGACAGGATAAAGATATTTCTTGATTCTGAACTTCTTGAAAGACAGATCAATGGCATTTATAAGGTGAAACACGGGAATTTGATACCACTGTGGACGAGGGCAATGAAGTTATTGAAGGAGTTTGATGATTACCGTGTGGTACATGTTCGCAGGGAAAAGAATAAAGAAGCCGACTCGCTCGCAAGGCAGGCTGTCAAGAAAAAAGCCGGGGGTTAAGCAGGCATTTTTTGTGGAACGTACATTTTTTTATATGAAGTAATTTTTTTCTGGACAGAGGCAATCTGAGTTGTTATAATAGTGACTACTTCTCTTAATAATTCTGCACAATACGTATTTACATGAGCCGGTATTGATAAAAGAGAAGAGATGTCGATTGGTAATATGTTTCGTGAATAGAGACGCAGTAACTGCTTTTAAAATAAAGATAATTTAAGTTCATGGCCTGATTGAAAGATGTGCCGATTCATTCGCCCTTATATATACTATTATCATATGAACAGGAGATCGCAATATTAAGAATTAATAATTTTTCTTTGCAGCGGCGGCGGTTAAACTCCCCCCCTTGTAGTTAGGCAGCAGGCTTAACAAAATAGGCGGTGCATTTGACCCCGCCTTTTTTATGTGCTATAAGCGTAAAATAANNAAAGAATGACTAACTGATGAAATTCATAAAAAAACTTTACGATTGGGTGTTGCACTGGGCCGAGACTCCTTACGGGATTCCCGCCCTTTTTTTACTTGCATTTGCTGAATCATCCTTTTTCCCTGTACCTCCCGATGTGCTTCTCATTGCCCTGGCTATCTCTATGCCGCGTAAGTCATTTAAATATGCGCTAATATGCACGGTTGGTTCTGTCCTGGGAGGAATACTTGGGTATGGCATTGGTCACTATGGGTATGAAGCGGTGGGAAAGCCCATTGTAGATTTTTATCATGGGCAGGGAATAATGGATACAATCAAACTGCAATATGACAGGCACGGATTTATTGGAATTCTTATTGCAGCAGTGACGCCGATTCCTTATAAAGTATTCACCATTGCATCCGGCGTATTTGAATTTGATTTCTGGCTATTTATCATTGGATCAATCATAGGCAGAAGTACCCGGTTTTTTCTGGTTGCCGGTCTTATCTGGAAATTTGGACCTTCTATTAAGGAGTTTATCGACAAGTATTTTAATCTGCTCTGCTGGGTCTTTATGATTCTCCTCATTGGCGGCTTTATCCTGATAAAATATGTGGTATAGGTTTTTGTATCCGCTAATAGTTGAATAATTTTCTCTCCATAGAATTGCTCATGGTCAATAAGATGCTCTCTACTGCTTGCGTGAACTATTTTACCGCGTACTTGAGGTTGCCGTTGTCATTATCGTAATAACTTATATGGACTTTATCGTCGGATCCTATAGCTATGGATGAGAATTCTCCCACATCTGCTGCACGGTCTGCAGTTGTAGTAACCCATGAGCCGGATGCATTGGTCGCATATTTGAGGTGGCCATTCGTAAGGTCATAATAAGCAATATGAACATTGTCAGAAGAATCTGCTGCTATTGAAGAATACATCCCAACATCGTCAGTTACACTGTCAATTCCCTCAACAGTTCTAATGACCCATGATCCAGAAGTATTCGTAGCGTACTTAAGACTCTCCTTGGCCCAGTTGTAATAACTTATATGGACTTTATTATTGGAATCCAGGGCGAGGGAAGAATAATCTCCCACGTCATCACCAGATGTGTCGGGATTTGAAACGACCCACGTTCCCGATCCGTTGGTAGCATATTTCAGGGTCTTATCATCCAGATCATAATAGCTTACATGTACGGTTCCATCAGTCTGTACTGCAATTGAGACATTGTCTCCTATATCATTGCCGGATGTATCCGGTGTCTCAGGCGCTGTCCATACACCTGAGGCATTAGTCGCATATTTGACGGTACCTTTTGANNCCCTGTGGCATTTGTGACATATTTAAGATTCTTGCCTGTCCAGTCATGATAGCTTATGTGGACTTTATCATGTGAGTCTATAGCTATTGATGAGGAGTGATACCCCACATCATTACCAGAAGCATCAGGTGTGTCAATTACCCATGTACCTGAGGCATTGGTGGCATATTTGAGTGTGCTATTGTCAAAATCATAATAGCTTATATGAGTATTATCTGAGGAATCCAGGGCAATAGACGTATATTCTCCTACATCGCCGGTACTGTCAAGAGTGGTAATCGTAAAGGTTAAAGTGCTTGGCAAGACCGGAGAACTTGAAGAGGAACTTCCTCCTCCGCCTCCTCCGCATGAGTTGAGAAGGGTAATAGTGAACAATAAACTGATGAACGGCCTCACATTGATCTTTGGGTTTACATGATGAAGCATTTAGGTAACTCCTTCAGATTTTTAAATCGGCTTATTTATTTTATACTTTAGTCTGATAAAAAAGCCTGAAGAAACCTATGGTTAAACTGAGAGCAATAAAATTGAAGATATATTAAGATGTATTACAGGATGCTGCTCTACTTATGTTGTAATCGAATTTAAACTTGTAGTATCCTAATTTTCGAGGAGGGTTAATGAATATACGCAGGTGGCATTCACTGTTTTTTGTAGTAGTTGTCGCGTTAATATATTCATGTGCAACTGTGCCTAAAAAAGCAGAAACCGAAAAACCCCCAGAAATAAAACCGTCTACAGAGACAAAAACAGCCCCGGTCCCTAGCGCTGAAGAAATAAAATCACTTGAATTATTCAAGAGTGTTCTTGAACTTATTGAAACGACCGATAATAGAAAGTCTGTGCTTCCAAAGATAGAAGAACTGTATGAAAATATAATCCGGGATTATCCCAACGCCCCTCTTGCGCAGGAAAGTTATTGGAAGTTGATTACCATTTATGTGGAGGATTATTCTCCTCCGGCTTATGACAAGGCTGAAATGAAGTATAATGAGTTTGTAAAAATGTATCCTCAATCTTATATAAAGGGTTTTATAGATGATACGCTGAGTAATAGCTACTATAAGAATGCAGACTGGAATGGGCTTTTAACATTAACCTCTCCCGTGTACCATGAATATCTTGAAAAGGGGAAGCAACCCAGGCCTTCTATGATATTTATGTACGCTGAAGCAAATTATAATCTTGGCAATATAGAAGAAGCGGTCAGGGGGTATGAAATTGTCTCAGACCTGTTCCCCAAGTTAATAGTCGGCGTTAAATCAAAGCAAATGCTTGAAAAGATAGCAAGCAAATAGGATCAAACGAGTATTGCGTTAGATATGTGCTGATGCGCAGTATTATGGAAGGTTTAGTTTTTTCTTATGCGGGATGCGGTATTGAGGTGCGTTGAGAATAGAATTTTATTTTCTTCCAAATCATCTTGCTTGTAACTTCCCCTTCCCTCTGCTGAATTCAGGAATATTCTTGTGAAGTGTTCCCTGGAATATATCCTTATATAAAGTGAGAAATTATAAGTTGGTATGTATTATGTATCAACTGGTCGTACGGCAGCACAGATTTGTCTGTTGAAATTTCATGGCTCGTGCGGTAATATCAGCAAAGAGTGAAGCGTAACAGTACGTGAGTAAAAGAATAAACACAACCGTCAGGTGAATAAAATGAAATTGGATGTGCCGGTCATAGGTATTGTACGCGGTGTGGACGCCGCCTTTTTCCAGGGCATAATGGACACCTCTTTTGCTTCAGGCCTTCAGGCCATCGAGATTACCATGAATACGGAAAACGCACTTGAGATCGTCTCACTGCACAGACCATCATTGCCTGCGGGAAAATTACTGGGGATGGGGACGATCCGCACCCTTGCAGAAGCAAAAAAGGCCGTGGAAGCGGGGGCCATGTTCCTGGTTACTCCGAATACGGACACGGCAGTAATTGAATATGCCGTATCAAATTCCGTCCCTGTCATATCGGGGGCGCTGACGCCGACAGAAGTATTCACTGCATGGTCCGCCGGAGCAGACATGGTAAAGGTCTTTCCCTGCCGGCCATTCGGCCCTGAATATATCCGTGAACTCAGAGGACCTTACGACCACATACCCCTGGTCGCGGTAGGGGGGGTGGACCTGGACAACATCAGAGAGTATTTTGCCGCAGGGGCCAGGGCTGTAGGCGCAAGCACGTCGCTTTTTGGCCGAAAGGCATTGAGGGATCATGACCTTGAAGAGATTGCCCGTAATGTGGGTAAATTTATCGCCCTTTGCCCTGATTTGACGAAATAAATTATAATATCCTTCCAGATGAAATTTTCTTAATGTTAAAAGGAGACGATATATGTACAGACCTGAAATCAAAGTGATAGACTGCTCCGTCCGTGACGGAGGATTGATGAATAAGTGGCAGTTTGACGACGCCTTTGTCTGCAAGGTTTATACCGCGTGTACAGAGGCGGGTGTTGATTATATGGAGATTGGTTATCTGAGTTCAGAGTCCGCTTTTTCACGCGCTGAAGTAGGGCCGTGGAAATTCTGCGCTGAAGCCGATATTCAACGCATTATCGGTAAGAGTGAAAAAAAGATCAAGCTCTCTGCAATGGCCGACATCGGCCGCATCGATTATCACGACATTCCTCATAAATCCGAAAGTTCCCTGGACATGATACGGGTCGCATGTTATGCCCATCAGACCGATGCCGCTATAGACTTGGCGCATCATTGCATAGACAAAGGATATGAAACGACCATTAATCTTATGGCGGTCTCCACCGTAGGGCTGAGGGAGCTTGATGAGGCCCTTGACGATCTCTCCAAAAGCAGAGTGCCCATCGTCTATGTGGTTGACAGCTTCGGCGCGTTTTATTCAGAGGACATCGAACTGCTCGCAAAAAAATATATGGAGCGCCTGCCCGGCAAGACTATCGGAATCCATTGCCACAACAATCAACAGCTGGCCTTTGCGAATACAATATCCGCGATTATTGCCGGCATCAATTACCTCGATGCCAGTTTATACGGTATTGGACGCGGAGCGGGAAACTGTCCTCTTGAACTGCTGATTTCATTTTTAAAGAATCCCAAATTTAAGGTGCGTCCGCTCATCGATGCCATAGAGGCCGAGATCCTTCCCTGGCAGGATAAGATCGATTGGGGGTATTACATCCCTTACATGGTTTCAGGTGTGCTGAACCAGCATCCACGCGCTGCAATGGCCCATATGGAATCGGACAAAAAGAACAAGATTCTGCAGTTCTTTGATCAAATGACAAGCGCCACTGAGCTTGGATAAGGTACATGTAACAGATACAAGACAGGATAATATATTTAGGAGGCACTATGGATGAGTATGAAAGGGAAATGGAAATAATCGCCCTGCTGTCCAATCCTGACAGCAATTACACCTATATTGACTGTGACAGGGATGTGATCACACACTCGTGTGAAAAAATGAATGAGCAAAGAGAGATAAAACTGATAGAAGTCGAATACTTCAAAGACGCCAGGTTAAATGAGGGCAGGGCGAATTTCTGTGACAAATGCAATCAGGTGTTTGTCTATAGACCCGGCGCCTAGTGGAGATGGGCTGTTGCCCGGTTTATTTAAAATGCTATTTCCCGTCTGTCCTTCCGGATTTGCCCGTCAGCCACTCAAACGGTTTCCAGTACAGTCTTCTGACGGTCTCAACGTAAGAGCCCATTCGGTTTCGCATTGAATCAAACAGAGAATAAAGGGTCGGGACCACGACAAGGGTGAGGAATGTGGCGAGCATCAGTCCGTAGATCACGACAACTGCCATTGTGCGCCACCACTGGGTGGACTCGCTTACCCATGATATCTGCCAGTTCTGAAAATCATACGAGATACCGGTCATCATCGGGATAAGGCCGAGAATGGTCGTTACCGCGGTCAGCAGCACAGGGCGGAGCCTTGTTGCGCCGCCCGCAATAACCGCGTCATGAATGTTCATTCCCCTGTCCCGGAGCTTGTTTGTGTAGTCCACGAGCACTATGGCGTTGTTGACCACAACACCCGCAAGGGATATCACTCCTACCCCTGTCATGATAATGCCGAAGGGAGAGCGTATTGTCATGAGACCAAGAAATACCCCGCCCAGGGACAGCAGCACTGAGGTCATAATGATAAAGGGCTGGGATACAGAGTTGAACATGGTGACGAGAATGAGAAATATAAGGAAAAGCGCCACGGCAAATGACCTGGACAGGAATTCTTCGGACTCTTTCTGGAATTCGAACTCACCGGTGAACTGTGTCTTGTATCCGGGGGGAATCGGGAAGTCCTTCAGCAGTTCCTCTGCCTGCACCCGTGCCACCGCACCCGGAATCTTTGTTTCATCCACGTTTGCCTTGACCGTGACTACCCTTGCGTTGTTGATCCTTATTACATTGCCGATACTGCCGGTATAGTCTATCGTGGCAAGCGTGGTAAGGGGAACCAGGGTGCCCTGCGGGGTCGGCAGCATGAGCTCGCGAAGTATATCTGTCACTCTCCTGTCGGGGTCAGAGAGCTGCACCGTTATATCATAGTCTTCATCCTCTTCACGGTATGTCGAGACATTGAGGCCGTTGTATCCTGTTTTGAGGGCAAACCCTATCGAGTCGGTCGTGAGTCCGAAGAGCGCGGCCTTCTGGCGGTCGACCGTTACCCTTACGGACGGGGTACCCTCTACATAATCGTCCCTGATATCTTCGACATAGGGAATCTGCCCGATTATCTTGCGAATCTCTCCTGCCAGGTGTCCCAGCACACTAAAATCGGTGCCTGATATCTCGATATTTATAGGCGCCCCTGTAGGCGGGCCATGTTCAGCCTCCGCCACAGTCACTTTCCCACCGGGAATGTCTTTTACACGCTCACGTATTTTCTCTAGAGTACCTGATGAAGGGACGCGCCGGTCCTGGAGTTCGAGAAACTGTATACCCACATGGTTTGCTGAGGTAGGTTCGAATGCCATGCCCGCCGTAGGATAAGCCATGGACCTCGCGTAAATATATTCCACGTTCTCCAGGTCGCTTGGACTGATATATTCATCGCCGCTGCTTTTCTTGTGGCGCTTCAGCAGATAGGACTCTTTGTACATGGCATCGAATGTGCTCGTGGCACTCGCAAAGGCGTTTTCCCCAGTGCCGTTAATACGCATTTCGATCTGTTTCAGAATGCGGTCGTTGTAATCAATATTGGCCCCTTCAGGCACATCGATATTCACGTACATGGACTTTGGATCAATATGAGGGAAAAACTCGACGGGCTTTTCAAGTCCCACAAGCAGGAGCCATCCCTGGACGAGAAGCACAAGGGCGGCAAAGGATATCAGGAGCACGGCAATACGATGCCGCAGTGCTCCCTTGAGGAATCTTGAATATAACGTAAGAAAAGTCCCCTTTATCTCAACAGGGTTTTCTCCTGCCCGGGCCGCCTCTTCAGAGCTGAGCCGCTGACCGGTCGTGTTTTTTATCTTCATGAAGAAAGCAGCAAGGGCGGGGTTTATCACCATCGCGACAAAGAGACTTGATGTGAGGGTCACTATTACTGTAATGGGGAGGTACTTCATGAACTCGCCCATTATTCCCGGCCAGAAGATCATCGGGAGGAATGCGGCAAGTGTGGTGATGGTGGAGCCGATGACGGGCCAGGCTACCTCGGATGTCGCGCGCATGGCGGCATCAAGACGCGATACCCCCTGCTGCATGTAGCGGTAAATGTTCTCAACTATTACTATGGCGTTATCAACGAGCATCCCGAGCGCGAGTGTAAGGCTGAAGAGCACTACCATGTTAAGCGTTATTCCCATAGAGTACAGGACAATAAATGAGAGGAGCATGGAGAAGGGGATTGCGAGTGCCACGAGAACCGCGTTTCTGAGTCCCATTGCAAAGAGAAGGACAATGACCACGAGGACCAGGCCCGAGAGAATATTATTGTTAAGATCAGCCACCATGATACGGATGTCCTTTGCCTTGTCCATCACCTTGATAATCTCAGTCCCCTTTGGCCAGCCAGCGCTCAGGCGGGAAAGTATCTCATCGGTCCTGTCAGTGATCCTGATGATGTTCTCTCCGGCCCGCTTTTTAACCGCAATGTTCACCGATTCTCTGCCGTTCAGACGGGAACGGCTCGTCTCATCCTTGAATCCGTCAACCACCCGGGCAACGTCTTTAAGATAGACCGGCTGTCCGTTGTGCGTGCCCACGACAAGCCCGTATATCTCTTCAGGATTCCTGAATTCACCTGGCACCCGGAGCTGGAAACGACCGTCGCCGAGCCTGATAGCGCCCCCCGAGATGTTCTGATTTTCACCAGATACCACCCGCTGGAACGCGGTGATGGGAATATTGTAATAGGCGAGCTTGTCCGGGATGATCTCTACCCGAATCTCCCTTTCAAGCGCGCCGGCGATAGTTACATCGAGCACTCCGGGTATCGCCTCGATCTCGTCCTCGATCTCATCGGCGATCTTTTTCAGACACGGGTTTCCGCAGGTGCCGCTCAGGGAAAATACCACGATCGGCATCTCGGAAAAATTCACCTCAAAGACCGCAGGGTCGTCCTCGAGGTCGGTCGGGAGGTCGTTCTTTGCCTCATCCACCTTGTTCCCGACTTTCTCTATCGCGTTGTCTATGTCCGTGCCGGTAACGAATTCTATGCTTATGGAGGACTCTCCTTCAGCGCTTATCGAATGTACCTTCTTTACCCCCTCAAGCCCCTTAAGCTTCTTTTCTATCGGGATCGTGATGGACGTTTCGATGTCCGAAGGTGAGACACCTTTATATTTCGTTGAAACAAAAACGAAGGGGATGGTGATATCCGGTTCGCTCTCCCGCGGCATGACCTGATAACAATACGCGCCAAAGACCAGGATAATGAGGGCCAGCACCATTACGCTTATTCTCTGTCTTACCGCGTAATCCGATAATATCATTTAAAGAGTTCCTCAGGGTCTGAAACGGTACGGATGACATTCACATTCTGTCCTTCGTCCACGCTCCTGTGTCCCACAACAATCACATGTTCTTTTTCAGCAAGGCCTTTGGTTATTTGTATCCTCCATCCGTCGAGGATGCCTGTCTCCACCAACCGCGCGTGAGCGGTCCCGTCTTTTTCGATAAATATGAACTGTTCACCGCCTCGCGATATGACAGCGTAAAGAGGGACAGCGAAGCCGTTTTTTACTTCCTGCTTCACGATGGCTGCCCGGGCGAACATCCCCGGCAGTATCTCTCCACGCGGGTTATCAACCTCTATCTCGAGTTTGTACAGATGCGCAAAGGACTCAGGGCTCTTTGAGAGAAAATATCTCTTCCCCTGTACCGTCTTTCCCAGCGCGCTTATGTGTATGTCAAAATGTTCGAGCCTGCGCACGTCATCTACATCAGACTCCGGTATGCCCGCGCTCACCTTTACCNNAGTCTGAGTTCAGCGTTCAGCAATAAGGCGTGCAGATTGTCTGCACGCGCTGCGTCACTGTCAAGCTGAGCCTTTGTAATGAGTTTTTCTTCGAAAAGGTCCTTTGTGCGCGCCAGGTTGCTCTGCGCCAGCTCATACTCGGCCCGGATGGAGGTGAGTTCATTTTCATAGTCCCGCGTATCGATAACAGCGATGATATCGTCTTTGTTGACCTGAGCGCCTTCTTGAAGCGGGACGCGTATCACCTTACCTGAAACCTCCGCAGAAACCTTCAGTTCAACCCATGCCTCGACCTGTGCCGGGAGGTCCAGACGGTCCTGCACCCGCATGGGTGAAACCTCCAGGGTGACCACGTTTACCGGAGGGCGTTCCTTGTGCATGGAGGCGAGCTTTTCCGCCCTGATCCTTTCGCCTTCGGTCCTGATGCGCGAGGACATTGCGACGATAATTATGATCAGCATGACGACAAAAAGCGAGGGAAGCATACCCCATATCCGCTTGAGTAATCTTTCTTTGCTGGTGTAATTTATATCCATATCATCTCCGTTCCGGTGCATAAAGCCGACAGCGGTCAGCCTTCAGCCTTTCGCACATTCCGTTTCATTCCGTTCGCCCACGGTTTCATGCATATATGGCCTTAACAGGGTGCGCATCATATCGATCCCGTCTTCGACTCTTGAAATGGTTATTTTTTTCCCTCCTGATTCGAGGAAAGAGTGCCAGTAGGTTCCGATGATCCAGAGGGATGTTTTCAGGAACTCGATCTCGGCCTCGTCCATGTCTCTGAAAATCCCGGCATTGATAAAAGCACGGATGCTGTCCCTGACTTCGGTGAGACGCCTTTTCTGGTCTTTGATGATTGCGGCCCTGAGCTCTTTATCACGGTTGAGCAGGGCATTGAATTCCCGATATAAAAAGCGGTATTCCCAGTGAAGGGTAAACACGCGCATGAAGACAGCTTCCATATGCTCAATGGACGGTTTTACGCGAAAGCCCGAACCGTATGACGATCCGGCCTCTGTGAATTCCACGATCCTGGAAAATATCTCCCTGATTATTGCTTCCTTGTTCCTGAAATGGTAATAAAGATTACCGGGACTAATCCCGGCAGCGGCAGCAATATGGTTTGTCGTTACCGCCTTTGTCCCTTTTTGATTGAAGAGGGTTATGGCGGCATGTATGATACGGTCTCTGGTTTCCATGGATGATTGATCCTGGTCATTCAGGTCTNNTTGTCAAGATAAAAAACAGGGAATACAAAACAAAGATTGATGAATCATCATTTATTCTGCTAATATCAAAAAAGCTTGAAAAGAAATTTCTTATCAATTCTTTTAAAGGGAGACAGACTATGTACAAGACAGCGTTAGTGGTTTTAATTGGAATGTTATTTGTCAGCTTCACAACCGTATGGGGGGGTGAGGTTGAGTACTCCGCTGATTCGTCCGTCGAAACAGCGGACGGCGTCATGAACGGGACTGTTTATGTCGCGCCCGGCAAGGAACGGCGCGAGTACGTCCAGGACGGCGAGAAGTCAGTCATGATCATGCGCCATGACAAGAAGGTCATGTGGATGTTGCAACCCGAAGATAAAACGTATATGGAGATGAAGCTCAGCCAAGGCGGCGGACGCAAGGATGACATCTCCGCCTACAAAATAGACCACACCACCGTGGGACCGGACACGGTCAACGGCATCAAGACCACGAAGAGCAAACTCATCATGATCGGCCCGAAGGGCGACAAGCTCGGCGGCTTTATGTGGGCCACGAAGGAAGGCATCGCGGTCAAGATGGACGCCATTGCCGTGGACAAGGACAGCAAGGAACGTTTCAAGACCGAACTCAAGAACCTCAAGGTTGGCAGGCAGGATGCCTCGCTGTTCGAGATCCCGGCCGATTATTCCAAAATGGACATGGGCGGTTTCGGCAATATGATGCCAGGGAGTGATGAAGAGCAGGAGGATGATCAGAAAGAAGCAAAGCAGCCACAGAACAAGGGTAAGAAGAAGGGATTCAGCTGGAAAGATGCCGTCGATCTTGTCAATTAGCCTGGAGGGGAAATCATGAGAACTGCGAAGAATATTTTTATACTGGCGATTGCACTTGCCATGCTGGCGCCACAGGTTTTCGCCGATAGCGGAGAAGTGAACTGTCACGTACCGGAGAATGTGAAATACAAGAACGCGGCGAAGCAGCGTTACGACGAAATGCTTGCCCACGACAAGGCCGGGAGAACCAAAGAGGCGTACGACACTGCCAACAGTATCGCCACCGACTGCATCAGCAATAACGACAAGGAGATAGAGCGGCTTGAGGCTACTAAATTGGCGATTCTCAAGAGATCGAGCCTCAAGTTGGGTGAGCAGGCAGAGAAAAAGGGGAAATTCAACGAGGCGTATACGTACTATGAGGTCTTTCATGGAAGCGACGCGGATCGGGTGCAGATGAAACTTGCTACGGCAAAGCCCGGAGATTTCGAGACAGTGCGTACCGGCGTTAATTCTTTCCGCGACAAACAGAAATACTTAAGTGAAGCCATCGCTAAGAACACGAAAACCGGCGACGTCGATAAGGCACGTGTTAATGCAATGAACAGTTTTATTAGCAAAGACGACGCTGACGCGTTGGACCCCAACCGTGATGCCCGCCTCAAGGCAATCGTCGGTTACCTNNACAAAATTTTTAACGCGCGCAAATCATCCGTGACCGCAAGGGGCGATACGCTCACCGAGCTAAATAAGGCGCGAGACTGGCTTGGCCTCTTCGGACAGGAGAATCGCGCGAACGATCGGGCGGTGAAGCGCGGCGACACCCTGCTGGCGGACGACTCCCGGAAGTCACTCGAACTCGCGCTCTCTTATTACTCCTTTCCGTACGACGACCGCAAGGATAAGTGGGTCCAGAAGGTCAAGGACAAAGCGCGCCGCCTCGGAGACGCCCACCTCAAGAAGGGCGAGAAAAAGATCGCGGCAGACTACTATAACCTTGCCGGACTCGGTGACAAGGCATCAGAACTGGAGGAAGCCCATGAGGCAGAAAAGGAACAAGCCGAGTCCAAACGTCAAGAGCAATTCAAGGACGACCAGAAGTCGCTGGAAAAGGAACTGGGGTTGTGACCTTCGCGCAGAACCCCGCGATGGTGGATGGGCTCCACCTGAAGCCGGCATCCGCGATCGTGAAGGTGGGCGGAACGGTTAAGTTGGACTTGGTTT
>DKBK01000107.1 GCA_002451135.1 Nitrospiraceae bacterium UBA6902 | reverse complement strand
GTCAGCCATATATCCTTCAGGGGCGATGACAGAGACACTTATCAAACCGGAGTCTGACGGATACCCGGTAAGGGGGTCTACGATATGGTGATAGCGTTTACCGTCCTTCATGAAAAACCGCTGATAATCACCGGCCGTTGATATGGCGCTGTCCTTTAACTGGACGCTCGCAAAGATATCCTCCCACGGTTTGTCTGAATTTGTATGTTCCGGCCTCGGGTCCTGGATACCGACCTTCCACGCGTTCCCGCCCGGGCTTACCCCATATCCCCTGATATCGCCCGCAATGGCAACAAGCGCCGCCTTAATGCCTTTGGCCTTTATCGCTTCAACCGCCCTGTCCGCGGCATACCCTTTTGCGATCCCTCCGAGGTCAAGCTCCATTCCCGCGTCTTTAAGATATATCGCCGAAGATGCGCTCGTTAATTGTATCTTATTGAAGTCGACAAGTTTGAGGGCATTTTTTATGGCATCGTCTGACGGCAGTGACGGATCTGCCGGACGGCCCGAAAACTTCCAGAGCTTCAGCACAGGGGCAATGGTCGGATCAAAGGCCCCATTTGTAATATGCGATATACCAATGGTCTTCTGCATCAGGTCCATTGTTTCCATGCTGACACGCACAGGTTTTATTCCCGCCTCCCTGCTTACCGCGCTGATTTCGCTGTCCGGTGAGAAGTTGTTCAGATATCTGTCAAGTTTCCCGATTTCCTCATATCCCGCATCTATCGCAGTCCTGGCCTTTTCCTTTGAAGGGCTGACAACCGTAATGGTGCAGAATGTGTCCATCAACACCCGGCTCTCCTTATACATCTGGTCCTGCGTGGTGCAACTGAACAAAAGCGATACGCAGTACGTGATAAGCAGCATGCGGTACATGGCACGCGTATCTTTTTTACAGATCGCTGACCACTGAATGCCGATTACTTTCTTTATGTTCATACCTCCGCCTCCCTGCAACCAAGTTTCTCCCGAAGGAATTTCCCCGTGAATGACTTCGGATCTGATGCGACTTCCTCCGGGGTCCCCGAGGCCACTATCATGCCGCCGGCTTCCCCGCTTTCCGGTCCCAAATCAATGAGATAGTCCGCGCTTTTTATCACATCGAGATTGTGTTCGATCACAACCACACTGTTGCCCGCAGTGACCAGCCTGTTCAGGACATCAAGCAGTTTCTGTATATCCACAAAGTGAAGGCCTGTCGTCGGCTCATCCAGGATATACAGGGTATTGCCCGTGGCCTTCCTGCTCAGTTCCTTTGAGAGCTTGACCCTCTGGGCCTCACCCCCTGAGAGCGTTGTTGCGGACTGTCCGAGCTGTATATACCCGAGACCCACTTCATCGAGGGTGGAGAGTTTGCGCTTTAGAGACGGGATGGGATCAAAGAATTCAAGCGCCTGGGACACGGTCATCGCGAGGACGTCAGAGATGCTTTTATCTTTGTATCGTATCTCAAGTGTCTCTCTGTTATAACGGCTGCCCTTGCATATTTCACACTGCACATACACATCAGGGAGAAAATGCATCGATACCTTGATCAGGCCGTCCCCCTTGCAGGTCTCGCATCTGCCACCTGCAATATTGAAACTGAACCTCCCGGGTTTATATCCCCTGACCCTTGATTCAGGCAGCTGTGAAAAAAGGTCCCTGATAAAGGTAAAGATGCCGGCATACGTTGCCGGATTGGAGCGCGGGGTCCTCCCCAGCGGAGACTGGTCGATGTCAATGACCTTGTCAATCTTTTCGATTCCCCGTATGCCTTCATGTCTGCCCGGCAGGTCTTTAGCGGAATAAAGCTTCTTTGAAAGTGCCTTATATAATATTTCAATGATCAGGGTGCTTTTCCCCGATCCCGAAACCCCGGTCACACACGTCAGGACGCCCAGCGGGATATTCACGTCAATATTTTTGAGATTAAATTCCCGTGCCCCCTTTATCGTAATGAAATCCCGGGGCGCTCTCCTGTCCTGAGCAACAGGGATAGCCAGACGGCCGCTCAGATACGGGCCGGTCACAGATCTCCTGTCCTCAGATATCTGCAGCAGACTGCCCTCTGATACGATATACCCGCCCTTAACTCCGGCCCGTGGTCCCATATCTATGATATGGTCGGCCCTCTTCATGGTATCTTCATCGTGTTCCACAACGATCACGGTATTGCCCATATCTCTTAATGTGCAGAGACTGTCAAGCAGCCTCCCGCAGTCTCTGGGATGAAGTCCTATCGTGGGTTCGTCGAATATGTAAAGCACCCCGGTGAGAGATGACCCGATCTGGGTGGCAAGCCTGATCCGCTGTGCCTCTCCGCTCGAGAGGGTCACGGCAGGCCTGTTCAGGGTCAGATAGCCAAGCCCTACATTATTAAGAAAGTACAGCCTCTCCTTTGTCTCTTTTAATACTTTGGCCGCGATTGTCTGNNCCCGCTGATCCTTACGGCAAGGGCCTCTTTTCTCAGCCTGAAGCCATCACAGGCTGGGCAGTTACCCATATTGCGGGTATGTTCATCGTCTTCGTGTGCATGATGAAATCCCAGGCCGTTACATTTAGGGCATGCCCCAAAGGGGCTGTTAAAGGAGAAAAACCGGGGACTTATCTCAGGATAATTGACCCCGCAGTTCGGGCATGCGAGTTTCGTGCTGAAGAACAGGTCCTTCCCTTCATCAATAACGTTGATGATGACCACATCAGAAAAACCCATCGCATGCGTGATGGCCCTTGAAATGTGTTTCTCAATGCCGGGTTTGATGATCAGTCTGTCAATAACAATATCTATGTTATGCCTCTTATACCTGCTTAATGCCACATCCTTTGTAATATCAACCATTTCTCCGTCGATCCTTGCCCGGATAATCCCCTTTTTCCTTGCCTCATACAGTTCTTTCCTGTACAGGCCTTTTCTTCCCATGACAATTGGGGAAAGCACCTGGATGCGCGTCCTGGGGGCGAACATGGTGATGGAGTCGATTATCTGCTGGACCCTCTGGGTCGCGATGGGACTGCCGCATTTATAACACAACTGGTTCCCGATCCTGGTATACGCCACCCTGAGATAATCATATATTTCCGTGATCGTGCCGACCGTGGACCTCAAACTTCTGGCGGTAGTCTTTTGCTCGATGGCGATGGAAGGCGAAAGGCCCTCAATGGAATCCACATCAGGCTTCTGCAGCTGTTCAAGAAACTGCCGAGCGTAGGCAGAAAGGCTTTCCACATAGCGCCTCTGCCCCTCCGCATAGATGGTATCAAACGCAAGGGACGACTTGCCCGAGCCGGACGGGCCGGTGATGACGACAAGACTGTCGCGGGGTATTGTCACATCTATATTTTTGAGATTGTGGACCCTCGCGCCTTTAATGACGATATTATTCAGCATAAAAATTTCGTTACCCGCAGGAAATTTACTATACCTTATCAAAGAGATATGATTCAAACAAAGACCATATACACAAAATATTATTCCCTCCCTTGAATTAGCATCTGTAATACCTTTATAATAAACGACTTATAATTTTCCGGAGGAAACCATGAACAAGAGGAATTACCTGTTTACATCTGAATCGGTATCAGAGGGACATCCTGATAAAGTCGCTGATCAAATTTCAGACGCTGTGCTTGATGCAATCTTCACGCAAGATCCTGCTGCCCGTGTAGCATGCGAAACCCTGGTCACTACAGGGATGGTACTCATCGCTGGTGAAATTACTACCTCGGCATGGGTTGAAATGCAGAACGTCGTACGCCAGACCGTTAAAAAAATCGGTTACAACCATTCGGACATGGGATTTGACTGGGAGTCCTGCGCGGTGCTGACTTCCATCGATAAACAATCGGCTGACATCGCCCTTGGAGTGAATGCGACGAACGACCATGAACAGGGTGCCGGCGATCAGGGGATCATGTTCGGGTACGCAACCAATGAGACCGAGGTCCTCATGCCCGCCCCGATTACCTACGCCCACCGACTTATGCAGCGCCAGGCCGAGGTGCGTAATAATGGCGCGCTGCCGTGGCTGCGTCCTGATGCCAAGAGCCAGGTGACATTCCGCTATGAAGACAGCAAACCCGTTGCCATAGAGGCAGTTGTCCTGTCGACCCAGCATTCGCCTGACATCACATACAAAGCCCTGAAAGAGGCTGTTATGGATGATATTATCATTCCGGTGTTGCCGCCTGACTGGCTCCGTCCAACCACAAAGTTTCACATCAACCCCACCGGGCGTTTCGTGATTGGAGGCCCTGTCGGAGATTGTGGCGTCACCGGCCGGAAGATTATTGTAGATACGTACGGCGGCGCAGCCCGTCACGGAGGCGGCGCTTTCTCCGGGAAAGATCCTTCCAAAGTCGACCGGTCTGCCGCCTATGCTGCCCGTTATGTGGCAAAAAACATTGTTGCAGCCGGCCTGGCAGACCGTTGCGAACTCCAGCTCTCTTATGCAATAGGTGTTGCCGAACCTATTTCCATTAGCGTTGAGACATTCGGCACAGGCAAAATTGGAGAGGACAAGCTTATCGAACTGGTACGGGAGCACTTTGATCTCCGGCCTCGTGGCCTGATCACCATGCTCGACCTGCTTCGCCCTATCTACAGTCCGACAGCCGCCTATGGCCACTTTGGCAGGGAAAATGAAGGCTTCCCCTGGGAAAAGACCGACCTGGCTGAAACACTGAAAAAGGAAGCTAAATTATAATATTCTGAAATAACGTGAGAGGCAGGGAATAACACATATTATCAATGGGCAATAAATAACAGAGAACGCATCCTCTGTGTATATTGCATAAAAACAGCACGCGTTCATTGAGATGGCACTTCCCCGGCATACTGCCCATGGAATGACATCNNGCACATCACGCATATTTATTATAATAGTATTGTAGAAAAGAGAAACTATCCAAGGAGGTTACTGTATGTCAACAACAGTAGCAGAGAAAAAAACCAGTGATTATAAAGTGGCTGATATCGGCCTTGCAGAATGGGGAAGAAAAGAGATCGAGATCGCGGAAAAAGAGATGCCGGGCCTTATGGCCGTCAGGGAGAAATATTCCGCGGCCAAACCCTTAAAGAAGGTCAGAATATCCGGCTCACTTCATATGACGATCCAGACCGCGGTCCTCATCGAGACGCTCGTTGATCTTGGCGCGGATGTCAGATGGGCCAGCTGCAACATCTTTTCAACGCAGGACCATGCAGCAGCGGCGATCGCGGCGGCAGGCATTCCTGTGTTTGCCTGGAAGGGGGAGACCCTTGAAGATTACTGGTGGTGTACGAATGAGGCCTTAACGTTTCCGGGGGGTCTCGGGCCCCAGTTGATCGTGGACGACGGCGGTGACGCGACCCTGTTCATTCACAGGGGATATGAGGCGGAAAACAACGCAGCTATCCTTGACGAGCCTACGGACAACACCGAATTGCAGATCATCAACAGTCTTCTTAAAAAATTGCTTTCGCAGGACAATCAGAAATGGCACAGGGTGGTTAAAGAGTGGAAGGGGGTCAGCGAAGAAACCACCACCGGTGTTCACCGGCTCTATGAAATGATGCACAAGGGAACGCTCCTTGTCCCCGCGATTAATGTAAATGATTCCGTAACCAAATCGAAATTCGACAACCTCTATGGATGCAGGGAGTCCCTGGCAGACGGGATCAAGAGGGCCACGGACGTCATGCTCGCCGGAAAGGTCTCGGTTGTCTGCGGATATGGCGATGTCGGCAAGGGGTGCGCCAAGTCGCTGAAGGAATACGGCTCACGTGTTATTGTGACTGAAATAGACCCCATCTGTGCGCTCCAGGCTGCAATGGAGGGGTTTGAAGTGGCAACCGTTGAAGACACCCTCGGAGAGGGAGACATCTATGTGACGACCACCGGCAACATGGACATTATCAGGATCGAGCACATGGCAAAAATGAAGGACCAGGCCATTGTGTGCAATATCGGGCATTTTGATAATGAGATCCAGGTGCATAAGCTTTTTGCCTATCCCGGCATTCAGAGGGTCAATATCAAACCCCAGGTGGACAAGTACATCTTCCCTGAGGGGCATTCCATTTTCCTTCTTGCTGAAGGCAGGCTGGTAAACCTGGGATGCGCGACAGGCCATCCTTCCTTTGTGATGTCAAACAGCTTTACCAACCAGACCCTCGCGCAGCTCGACCTCTGGGAAAACAGGGGCCGTTATGAAAAGAAAGTATACCGTCTTTCCAAAAAGCTTGACGAGGAAGTGGCCAGACTCCATCTCGAAAAAATCGGGGTCAGACTGACCAAACT
>DKBK01000028.1 GCA_002451135.1 Nitrospiraceae bacterium UBA6902 | reverse complement strand
ACGGATTTATTGGAGGGCAATGCATTGAAAGAGCTTATGCCGGGGTCTGATTTTTTCCGGGACCTCAGAGACACTGCAGTTGACGGGATACACTACTTATCATTCGGAGGGACAAAGACGGAACTGCTCACAATATATAAATGGGAAAAACAGGGAGACGTGTTATCCCCCAAACCGCTTCTGACAATCCCGGATTCCTTAATCAAGGTGTTCCCGGACTCTATTCTCCCTGACGAACTGTGCCCGGGGAAGGGCGATGTTATGGTNNTATTGACGAAAGGTTTACTTTTACGCGTATCATGTCCTCCGGTAACGTCTGAAACCCAAGAGTGCCCCGCCTGATAAGAAGAGGAGAGAACTGACAGGCTCCGGAACCACTGTTGTGTTGCCGATCCAGCCGCTTTTGTCCCCCGGGTTGATGCTCTGGATGTGCAGAGCCGAATGGTAGGGACCATCACCACCGCCAGATGTACTTTCGAAATTAAAGGAAGAGACATTGATTGTCCCGGCTCCGGTGTACGTGATATCGTATACCAGGCTCTCGCCGGCAGTGAATCGATTTGAAGATTTCCCGTTAGAGGTGGGGAAGTCAAATTTGATATCATAATACTTGCTCGGGCCGGCTTTAAACGCATTGATTCCTGTGCTTATGGTATTTGGTCCGGAAAGCAGGGTACCGACAGGACTGAAGCTCAGTAAATCCGGATCGAGGATTGGGTTAAAATTGAATACCCAGACGCTGATAAACTCAGAGCCTACAAGATTGGCAGCAGACATGGTAAGAGTCACGATATTCGGACTTTTATCCACAAAGGTTGCAGTTGCCCAGGGAGATATGCCGGCCGGTTCTGTCCCGTTACTGTATTCAACATCCATAGGGATCTCCAGGGTTGAGGCACCGGCTTGGCTAATAATCACTATTGAAACAATAAGTGAGAGCGTAATGAATAAAAACGTTTCTGAGATTTTTGATAGCGTTTGCATCTAGGGTCATCCTTCGGCACGGTGCCTGTTCAATGTAAGTTTTAACATCACTGACAGGGGATAATGCAAGATATTTGCCATCTTGTAACATATTGATTATTCAATAATGTGTTTTCGGCCCCTGTGTGACTGGCACAGTTATTTACAATTTTGGGCGTGCCATGTCACAGTATCATACAGAGGGCGAACGGTAGATATTTTGCAAAATAAGCGTAAAAGGTATACATATTGCGGAATCAACGTAACATGTAATTACAAGGTGTCGATTTTCCGCTTATCAACAATACGTGCTAAAGATTTGCCGGGGAAAGTCGATAATATGGTAACGTATTGATTCCACTTATTATTTTATTGGAATAAGGACCGCTAAATTGATTTTAGCTATGTATAAAATATATACTTTATACAGATGATCTCTATCGTGATCCCCACATACAATTCATCCAGATTCATGCCGGGTCTTCTGGAATCGATATTCAAACAGACTGTTGATAATATGGAAGTCATAATCGTTGATGACTGCTCAAAGGATGACACCATAGAAATAGTGAAGGCATATCCTGTAAAAGTTATCCAGATGGAGAAGAACGGGGGACCGGCAAGGGCAAGGAACAGGGGAGTACGAGAAGCCAAGGGGGATATCATTTTCTTCCTCGATTCCGATGTGCTTGTGCTAGATGGCACGGTCAGGGAAGTTAAGGATTACTTTGAAAACAATCCCTCCGCAAACTGTGTTATCGGGGTATGCGCAACACAACCCCTGAACAAGGGCTTTGTTCCGACATATATGGCGATGTTTGAATATATTCATCTCGTCAGTGCAAGGGGAGGCAGGGTCAGTGTGTTTGCTCCGAGGTGCGGTGCGATAAAAAAGGAATTGTTTCAGAGAGTCGGAGGGTATGATGAATCATATAAAGGAGCGGATGTTGAAGACTTTGAACTTGCCCGCAGGATTAACAGGGAAGACAGTATTTTCCTGAACCCGAACATGCTGGTGAGACATCAGTTTGTAAACAACCTCAGTGAAGCGGTCAGAAATTATTTTAAGCGGGCGGTCATGTGGATTCATCTGTTTCTGAAGGACAGACAGTTAGACAACGCCGGCCCAACCACTCCGAGTAACGGCATCGCCGCCATCTGTTCCTTCCTGAGTTTTTTCTCTCTTTTATTAATCCCCGCTGTACCCGCAGCCATACATGTTTTTTGGACCTTGATCATCATCTTCCTCATTTCGAACCTTACATGGTGGAACTTCATGCGGAAGGAGGCGGGCCTTCTGTTTGCAGTCAGGGCGCTTTTCTTGAATTATTTGTTAGGCATAGATATTATTGTAGCTACGATGTACGGACTCGTCAGTTATCCGCTTAAGAAGTAAGAGAAGCTTCAAGAGAAATAATTCGTGAATATTATGAAATCCAGGAACAATTTTATTCTTCTTGCCTATGCCAATGCGAGTCCTTTCCCGTATCACGCATGGACCCCTCTGGCTATACTCTCTTTAGGCGCTTATCTGGAACAGCATGACATTGAAGTTGAATACTTTGACGAGAGGATACATAAAAAGGAGCGGTTTAAGGAGATGGTTGCGAGAAGCCCTCTTATGATAGGTCTTTCAACCATGACCTGTTTCCAGATAAAAAACACACTTCGGCTTGCCAAACTTGCCCGCAGGATCAATCCTGACATCCCGCTTGTCTGGGGCGGGACACATCCATCCATGATGGCGGAGCAGACGCTTGAATCAGGGCTTGTTGACTTTGTGGTGAAAGGCGAAGGAGAGCAGACGCTGCTGGAACTCGTGCGTGCAATGCAGGAAGGGAAAAATGATTTCAGCTCTATAGACGGCCTCGGATGGAAGGACAACGGGGAAAATATAATGAACCAGGACAGGGATTTTCTGAATATAGAAGATCTGCCGTTTCCCTACGAGGGGAAAGGCAAGGAAATACTGTTAGAGTATATCAGGAGATCCTCTGATACCCTGGAGAATATAGGATATGAATCCTCAAGAGGATGCCCGCATAAATGCGGATTCTGCTACAATGTCTTTTTCCATAAAAATGTATGCAGGGTGAAAAGCGTTGAAAAAGTCAGGGCCGAGCTCCTGAAGATGAAGGAACTCGGGGTGAACAAGCTGACCTTCTATGACGATACATTTCTGGCAGGCAAAAAAGACCTCATGCTTCATATCCTCGATCTTCTGAAGGAAGTGGATTTCAAATGGATCGCCAATGTCAGGATCAATACATTTGATGCTGACCTTATTAAGAAGTTCAAGGACTCCGGCTGTGTCTATATCTTTTTTGGTGTTGAGTCTCCTGATGATGAAGTGCTTAGGTTCATCAGAAAGGGGCAGAACAGGAAGATGATTGATGCAGGCATTGCGGTAGCGTCCAAAGGAGATATCCCGACCCTGTACTCATTGCTGATCGGTCTGCCGGGAGAGACAGAAGAGTCCATGAACCGTACACTCGATTTTGCCGATGAAATCCGGAGGCGGCACCCGGGTGCTGAAGTGCCGATCCAGCCATATGTACCGCTGCCCGGAACAAAGCTTTACGAAGATGCGTTGAAACACGGCTTCAAGCCCCCGCTGCACCTTGAGGGATGGAAAAACTTTACGAATGATGAAGTCAGGAATCCCTGGATCAAAAACCCGAGACTTCTCAACGCGATATATATAAACTCATTTCTTGCCTTCCGGTATGACAGGTTTCTCAAGAATTTCTGGAGCAAGATAGTATTTGGGCCCCTGCATGCATTGTCGCTCTGGAGATGGAAAAAGCGGAACTACACATGTTTTATTGAGCTTTACCTTTATCTGGCCTACAAGCGCTCGGGCAGGTTCTTTATCTGGCTGGAAAAGCTGATAAAGAACTAGGCGGGTTATTCATTTTCATCTGCAATAGGAGCGTTCTCTTTTCTCCCTGCAGCTAAAATCCTTCATGAGGCAATTTTAGACGGCAATTGTTAAAATAAGCCGATCTATTTTTTTGCCGCAGGCGTATTCCATTTAATTTTCTGTGCGCTATGGATGAGGGACTATGAACATCACTAAAGATCTGAGGGCCTACATCGATATCCTTAAAAAAGAAAACGAGGTGATCTTTGTAGATGAACCTGTCGATCCTTATCTTGAGATAGCCGAGATCCACCGAAGAGTAATAGAAAAGGGCGGGCCCGCGCTTTTTTTCAGGAAGGTGCAGGGGAGCAGATTCCCTGTGGCCACAAACCTCTTCGGCACGGAACGCAGGATCGACCTTGCATTTGGGAAGCGGCCAGTTAAATTTGTCAATGACGTGGTGAAATTTGCTGAAAAGATCATGCCTCCGGACATGACCAAGCTCTGGAGCGGAAAAGGGCTTCTCATGCAGGGCATGAAGATCGGCACGAAGAAGGTCAGGAATGCCCCCATCCTCGATAACCTTCAGAGGCCGCCGAAGCTTACGGAACTGCCGATGCTCACGTCATGGCATTCAGACGGCGGCGCGTTTGTTACCCTGCCGCTTGTTTATACAGAGCACCCAGAGGGCAAAGGGCACAACCTCGGGATGTACAGGATACACAGATATGATGACAGCACAACGGGCATACACTGGCAGATACATAAAGGCGGCGGGTACCACTACAATACCGCTGAAAAAAGAAATGAACCCCTGCCCCTGAGCCTTTTTATCGGTGGGCCTCCGGCCTTAATCCTTTCGGCCATCGCTCCGGTGCCCGAAGATGTTCCGGAGCTGGTCCTTGCGTCGCTCCTTTTGGGGAAGCGGCTTGATGTGATCGATGATCCCCTCGGGGGGCACGCGCTCGTGGCTGATGTCGAGTTTGCCATCAAGGGTGAGGTGCCGCCTTTTATCAGGAGGCCGGAAGGTCCGTTTGGTGATCATTTCGGTTACAACTCGCTTCAGCACGACTACCCGGTATTTAATGTAAATCGTATCTACCACCGCAATGACGCGATCTATCCCGCCACGGTTGTGGGTAGGCCCCGGCAGGAAGACTATTACATCGGCGACTACCTGCAGGAACTGCTCTCACCGCTTTTCCCCCTTGTGATGACCGGAGTTAAGCAGCTAAAAACATTCGGGGACACCGGCTTTCATTCACTTGCTGNNTTCCTGATCATAACTGACGGGGATATTGATATAGCTGATTTCGCAAAGCTCTGGGAGCATGTCCTTGAGCGGGCGGACTGGCATACAGACCTGTTCGTGTTTGACAATGTTTCGCAGGACACGCTTGACTATACCGGTCCCTCGGTCAACAGAGGCTCAAAGGCCGTGCTCATGGGTCTGGGAAAAGAGCCGGTCAGGAAGCTGCCGGGGGAGTTTAAAGGAGCATTGCCTGACGGCTGTGATAGGCCTGAGGTATTTCTGCCCGGTACTCTTGTGCTTCAGGCCAGGAATTATGAATCCGACCGGGAGCTGGGCGGTAAAGTAGCAAATCACGGGGGGCTTGAAGAGTGGCCGGTTGTCCTGCTCGTTGATGACAGCAGGGCCGCCACGCTCAATATGAAGGAGTTTCTCTGGACCTTTTTTACCCGGTTTGAACCTGCCGGTGACATCCACGGGAATAAACCGGAAAACCGCAGGTTTCATACAAGGCTGAGCGCACCGGTGGTCTTTGACTGCCGCATGAAACCCTGGTACCCGCCGGTACTGGAGGTGGATAAAGAGACAAAAGAGAAGGTGGAGGGAAAGATTGCCGCGATAGTGCCTGCAGAGTGGAGGTAGCAGGGATCATTCCTTAACCCTCATCATGCAGTCATTGAAAAATAATTTATTTAACTCGATGAAACTATAATTAAATTATGCATGCAGCTTTGAATAAAAATATACATCAACACCTTGACGGAAATTGCATTTAAGGTATCGAAAAATAAATTGTTTTCCAACGCCTGCATTATTGCAAAGGCATTATTAGGATTAAAGAGGTTTTAATGTCAATAATTTCAGTCCTGCCTGACCTTCTGATCAATAAAATAGCTGCCGGTGAAGTAATAGAGCGGCCTGCGTCAGTTGTAAGAGAGCTTATTGACAATGCCATCGACGCAGGTGCCACTGACATCGAAGTTGAAGTGCTGCAGGGCGGCAAAAAACTGATCAGGGTCTCGGACAACGGTAGCGGCATGGACAGGGAAGACGCGCTAATGTGTTTTCAAAGACATGCAACGAGCAAGATCAAAACAGAGGAAGAGCTGTTTGATATTTCTACCCTCGGGTTCAGGGGAGAGGCATTGCCTGCGATCGCATCGGTTTCAAAGATAACGCTTACCACAGCGGCCGCAGGGGCTGACTATGGAATAAAGGTGGAAATCGGAGCAAACCATAAAAAGGAGATTTCTGAAGCCCCTCCGGTCAGGGGTACAACGATGGAGGTCAGAGATATCTTTTACAATACACCCGCAAGGCGGAAGTTTTTAAAAACCAACCCTACTGAACTTTCTCATATTATTGATACCGTAGTCCAGAAGGCATTTGCGTATCCCGGGATATCCTTCAGGCTCATCCACAATAACAGCGAGGTACTCAACGCGCCTTCTGCGTCAGATATGAAGGAAAGGTTCAGGCAATTATACGGAGATGAAGTGGCCGGTGAATTTCTGGATGTTAAGAAAGATTCGAAAGCGATAAAAATCAGTGGATTTACGTCATCCCCCGATTTTACGCGGGCGGCCAGGAGTCATCAGCTCATATTTATTAATAAGCGTCCTGTAAAAAATCCCACGGTCAACCACGCGGTCTACAATGCGTATGAGAATCAGATACCGAGGGACAGGTATCCGGCATATTTTCTGTTTATTGATATCGATCCCCGGCATGTTGATGTAAATGTCCATCCTGCAAAGCGCGAGGTGAAGTTTGAACGGCCGGATGACATTCACAGATTTGTGAGGGCGGCCGTTTATGAAGCACTTCATCCCGGACAAGAGATGGATGTGTCCTCTTCTTCTGTATTTCAGAGAACCGGATTTCAAAGAAGCACGGGGTATCAGAATATGCAGCGGGATTATCCGGCTGTCAGCGAGCCTGTATCCGGGTTTCATAATTCACAAACGGATTTTTTTACTTCCGGAATTACCCCCGATATAGGCTCTTTTTTTTATATAGGGGAATCATTCATTGCGACAGCAACTACAGGTGGTCTGGTAATCATCGACCAGCATGCCGCCCACGAAAGGATTATGTATGAGAAGTTCCTGAAGAAGACATCTATTGAGTCAGAGCCCCTTTTTCTTCCTTTAAGGATAGAACTGCCTGTGAAGGAATACCGCATGATTATCACACACAGGGACATCCTCCATAGCCTCGGCATTGATATTGAAGAATTCGGCGGCAATAACATCATTATCCGGTCGATTCCCCGGGAGATTAATAAGGCGGACACCAAAGGCCTTCTCCTGGACATGGCCGCAGGCATACTTGAGGAGGAAACCAGCGGAATCAGGAACGAAATAACGGAAGAATCTCTTTTGAAAAACATTGCAGCCAGGATCGCCTGTCATAAGTCAGTCAGAGGCAGCGAGCATCTCAGCAATGAAGAATTGACGAGAATGATGTCTGATCTTGACAAGGCAGACGAGCCTGACAGATGCCCCCACGGGAGACCGACAAGGGTCTATGTTTCGTTAGATGATCTGAAAAAGATGTTTAAGAGAACGTGAAAAGCCTGTCATCGGCTTTTATTGTTCAGCAGAGTCATAATTATTATATACCTGTAACCTAAGAATAATGAATTATCTTCAAGATAAAACCGTCATCATCATCCTCGGTCCCACCGGAGTCGGCAAAACAGGGCTCTCCCTCCTCCTTGCAGAAGCCCTTAAAACAGAAATTATCAGCGCTGACTCAATGCTGGTATACCGACACATGAACATCGGGACAGCGAAGCCGTCCGCTGAAGAGCTGGCGGAAGTTCCCCATCACCTGATTAATATCCTGGAGCCTGATGAGACATTCAGTGCGGGCCTGTTCAAAGAAAAGGCTTCTGAGATTATAAAGATACTTCATGGAAAGAACAAAATCCCGTTGATTGTCGGAGGTACAGGTCTTTACATACGATCGCTTACAGGCGGTCTTTTTGAAGGGCCGGATGCAGATGAGTCATTAAGGGGAAAATTTATGGATGCGGAAAAACAGTATGGTAAAGGCCATCTGTACAACAAATTGAAATATCTTGATTCCGATGCCGCAGGAAAGATAGCGCCGAACGACCTCCGGAGGATTGTGCGGGCGCTTGAAGTTTCACTGAAGGCAGAGAAAGGGATATCGGAAGTACAGAAAGGGTCAACGCAGCCGCTGGAATACAATTTTATAAAGATCGGCCTTTCAAGGGACAGGAAAGAACTCTACAGCCTCATCGAAGGACGGGTGGATAAAATGATCGAAGATGGATTGCCTGAGGAGACAAGAAGGTTGTTGAAAATGAACCCCGGGAGAACGGCTATGCAGGCGCTTGGATACAAAGAGATGGCGCTGTTTCTTGACGGCTCTGTTGATCTTAGTGAAGCAGTAAGGCTGATAAAGAAGAGAACGAAGATGTATGCGAAGAGGCAGTATACCTGGTTCAGAAAAGAGCCTGACATACACTGGATCGATATCACGGGCATCACGGAAACCCGGAAAATATTTGAGAAGGCCATACACGATGTTGAAATTCTGAAGAAATTGATTTACTCTAAAGTCTGTTGATTTCTCATGAGTTCCCGGAACACGGCTGATAGAATAATACAGACAGGGAAAATCGAATTCGGCGAATCCACTGAACAGATTTCCCCCTGTGAAAATTCTAAAAAGGAGACAGCGCATGATGAACAAAGACCGCAAGCTTCAGGATCTTTACCTGAATTTTCTCAGGAAAGAAAAGATACCGGTTTCCATTTTTTTAATGAACGGGACCCGCCTGAAGGGAACGATTAAGGGGTTTGACAACTTTGTTGTCCTTTTAAAACAGAGCACCCAGCAGCTTGTCTACAAACATGCCATATCCACGATTTCCCCTGAGAGGGAAGTAAACATGAAATTGGAGAGTGAAGAGGAGAGTTGAGTATCCTTGGAAGCCGGACAGAGAAACCCTTTCCTTGCCGTAGACGCCATTATTGAAACAGAAGGCGGAATTGTTCTCATTAAAAGAAAAAATCCCCCGNNCAGGGACACGCTGCCTGCAGTCCTCGCCTTTGACCACAGGCAGATCCTTGATGATTATTTCAGCGGAAGATATTAATATAAAAATGTAGTTGTCCGCAGATTAACACAGATTATCACAGAAGTATGAAAAGCTTAACCAGCTATTCCATCCGGTTGAATAGCATATATGTGACTGTCAGCGAAATCTGAGGGTATCGCTGCGTTCCCGGATTACGTGATGGAGGTGCGGTTTACCTCAATCCCTGTCCCCTTGAGTCCTGTATCCCGGTCTTGATTTTCACCAGTTTCCCTTTTGCCTCAGCGATCACGACCGCATCATCTGTTACCGCCTTTGCATACGCCTCTATAATCTTTTTGGAGTCTTTTGTTATCTCTGCTGAAACCGTTATCCTGACACCAATCTTCAGGGCTTTTTTCAGGCGAATATCCATCTGTGCCGTAACCGCGGGCATGCCAGTTGCAATTGCGAGCTTTACCATTACTTCATCAAGCAGGGTTGATATGATACCGCCGTGTACGATGTTCATGTACCCCTGATGTACCTTTTGAGGGACAAATTCAGTGCTGATTGTCTTGCCGTCAAAATGAAAATCCAGTTTCAGTCCTATGGGGTTCTCCGGCCCGCACACAAAACAATATCCGTCGTCGCTGAGTTCCATATGATTATCGTTCATCTCCGTTTCTCGAAAGCGAAAGGGGAAGATGCCACTCCGGCCCTCTTATGTTCACAGCTATTTAACAATATTCTCGATTCCTAATCGTATCATCATCACGGCAATCGAGGCGAGAAGGATCGCCATAACCTTTGAAATCGCCACAATACCGTTTTTTCCGATTAACCTCGTAATCTTCTCAGCGTTCACAAAGGATGCCCAGACGATTAACAGGTTCAGCATAAAAGATATTATTGTCGGCGTAATGCCGTGATGGTCAATGAGCACTATAAGTGTGGTTAATACCGCCGGGCCGACGATTAACGGCACGCCTATCGGCACTACCCCGATTGTCCCCTCAATCTTTCTCCGTTCCCCGCTGTATCTTGTCAGGTCAAGCACGGCAATCACGAGCAGGAGCAGTCCGCCGGCTATCTTGAAATCATCAACAGTGATCTCGAGGATCCTGAAAACCGCCTCGCCCACTCCAACAAAGGCAAGGCCTACTGCCAGCGCCGTGATAATTGACTGCCTGATGATTATCTTTCTGTCAGCGTGTGTTATATCACTGGTAAATGATACGAAGATGGGAAGTACGGCAAATACATCCATCGCAACGAGAATGGGGATAAACGTCATCGGAATATTTTTTATGACTTCAAGCATAGCTAGATTATAGATGGAATCTGGGATTACGTCAAAGGCATTTTCAGCCGGCTTCTTTATGTTAATATTATCCTATGCATCCCCTCAAAAAGACCCTCGATTCGTTTTACAGGGACTATGATTTCAATGAAAGAATAAAGCATGACCCGATTGAATTCCCGCGCAGATATTCCGACCCCGGGGATATAGAGGTTGCGGGTTTTATCGCATCATGCTTTGCGTACGGCAGGGTGGAGCTATTGAAATCAGTAATAGAGAAAATCCTGTCACCTGGCGGGAAACATCCCGCGCAGTTCATTAAAAGTTTCTCTCTGAAGAGTGATAGAAAATATTTCAGTGGCATAAGCTACAGATTTAACCAGGAACTGGACATCCTCTGTCTACTATATATGTTGAGGCAAACATTGGATGAATGGGGCTCACTGAAGAATCTGTTTAATCATTATTACAGGGATGAACATGAAGATATAGGACCTGCGCTTACCGGGTTCGTGAATTATTTTATGAACATAAACACTTCACCTGTGTATGGCAGGGATATAAGACCGCCCGGTTTAAGACAACTCTTGTCCTCTCCTGAAAAAGGCAGTGCCTGCAAACGCCTGAACCTGTTTCTCAGATGGATGGTAAGGAGAAAAGATATTGATTTGGGAATATGGGCCAATGTCCTACCGTCTGAACTCATAATTCCCCTTGATACCCATATTGCAAGAATTTCGAGATGTCTCGGCCTGACGAAAAGGACGGCTTCTGACTGGAGGACCGCAAAAGACATAACAGTGGCGCTTAAGAAATTTGATCCCCGTGACCCTTTAAAATATGACTTTGCCCTATGCCATAAGGGCATATCAGGGATGTGCAAGGGGAGGAAACTCAAAGGCGTTTGTTTAGCCTGCCCTTTTTTTGTTNNGGTACTCATGATGGCTGAACATTCAGACGAAAAAGATATCTCTGGGAAGATTGACATATCTGACAAGGACATATTTGAAGCTATGAAGGACATCCCGGGGTATCTTGATATTACTCCCGGAGACTTCAAGGAACTGTATAAGTTTGCATATCATCATGCCCTGTCGCGTATCACACGCTCTGTCAAAGCCAGGGACATTATGACCAGGGACGTAATCTCAGTTGACATAGATGTCTCTCTTAAGAGGGTCGCGGAGTTGATGGCCGGGAACGCGATATCCGGGATTCCTGTTGTTAATAAGGACAAAAAGGTGGTGGGTGTTATATCGGAAAAGGATTTTCTCTCCCGTATGGGGGCAAAAAGTTCAAAGTCGTTTATGGGGGTCGTAGCCGAATGCCTCAAAGGGAAGGGGTGTGTCGCAGTATCCATCAGGGAACAAAGTGCGCGCGACATCATGACATCGCCGGCAATTACCGTCAGCGAAGAAACCGGCGTTAATGAAATTGCTGGCATGTTTACAGGAAAAAATATCAACCGGGTCCCTGTGGTGAGTTTGGAAGGTGTGTTAACGGGGATTGTGTCAAGGGCTGACATTGTACGGGCCTCATTTACCAGAGACAGGCCATGACCGCCCAGGAAAAGTCATAAAATATGCTAAGAGAGTATTTCAGTAAAATGAAGGGGACCACCAAAAGCCCTCCGGCAGTCAGTCTTTTAGAGATTGTCTGGTCATGGATGGGCGCTTTCCTTGGAATAGCATCAGTTGCTTATATAAACTTCAATCTACTTCCTGACTCTGATCTTATTATGATTATAGGTTCTTTCGGAGCATCTGCAGTACTTATCTATGGTGCGGTAAGAAGTCCGCTGGCTCAGCCGAGAAATCTCATCGGCGGACATGTCCTCTCCGCAGTTATAGGTGTTGCGAGTTATCAGATGTGTAATGAACACATGTGGCTGGCGTCCTCAGTGGCAGTAGCAACTGCAATTGCGCTAATGCATGCTACAAAAACCCTTCATCCTCCCGGGGGAGCTACCGCGCTTATCGCGGTCATAGGGAGTGAGAAAATACATGAACTTGGTTATCTCTATGCGCTAATCCCGGCAGGGCTTGGTGCGGTTATTATGCTTGCTGTCGCACTTTTGATAAATAATATCCCAAGGACAAGGAGATACCCGGAGTTCTGGCTTTGATATAANNGCGCTAGGTATCAAACTGCCTTCTGCGGCGTTCGGGGAGAATTTTTCTGTCTCGGACTTATATGAAGAAGATATTTGCATAGGAGATATCTTTCAGGCTGGAACAGCGCTTGTTCAGGTCAGCCAGCCAAGGCAGCCATGTAAAACACTTGCAGCCAGATACGGCAGGAATGATATGATAAAGCGGGTAGTTGAATCCGGCAGGACCGGATATTATTTCAGAGTTCTCCAGGAAGGAGTTGTGAAAAGGGGAGATGCCCTGGTCCTACGAGAGAAGGACCCTCAAAACATTACGGTCTCTTTTGCAAACGGTATCTTCCATCATGATAAAAAGAATTGTGAAGCGATAAAACGTATACTCTCATTGCCTTCCCTTTCGGCGTCGTGGCGGGCCTCTTTTTTGAAGCTGGAAGACGAGTGCCTGTAGGCGCTGCTGAATAATAATTTATTTGCCGTGCTCTCCATCTGCTGCGCTCACCTGCCCTGCAAATGACGGCCCGGTCAAGGAGTTATGCAGGAATGGTCCCGGGACTTATGATTCGCCCCAGTCATACCGCATGCGTTTTCTTTGATGTATAAATTTTTCAGCGGAAAGTGCGGCGAGGCATCCGTAGGCTGCTGCGGTAACAACCTGTCTGGTTTCACCGCAGGTTACATCACCGGCTGCAAACACTCCCGGTATGGACGTCTCCATTGTCCTGTGGGTCATGATGCAGGATTTATCACTGAGGGGCATGGCAGAGTTGAGGAAATCCACTACCGGCTGGCTTCCGTGGAGATATACGAAGACTCCGTCCACAGCAAGATCCTGTTCCTCGTCTGTCCTAGTGTTCCTGATTTTAATTTTTGTAACGATGGAGTCGCCCTCTATTGATGTAACTCTACAGCCTGCAAGGACAGTAATTTTGTCCGAGGAGCGGACAGGGTGGTCTGCCGGGACCTTAATATCTTCCGATGGTGCTACAATATATACAATCTTCGCAAACCCCGCCAAAAGCTCAGCTTCCTTGACAGCTTCTTCAGAATCTCCGATCACACAGGCTGTCAGGTCCCTGAAGAAGGCCGCGTCGCAGATTGCACAGTAACTGACTCCCCTGCCGAGAAATTTCTCTTCCCCGGGGATGGACGGCTTTCTTCCCATGGATCCTGTGGCAATAATTACCGTCTTTCCTCTGTAGGAATTATCGATCCCGTTAACTTCTTTTATATCGCTTTCCAGGCTGACCCCTATTACCTGGGTTTCAACATATTCAGCGCCGAATTTTATGGCCTGTTTGCGGAAGATGCCAAGAAGCTCACTGCCTGACACGGGTTCAATAAGGCCCGGATAGTTTTCTATTTTACTTGAATATGCAAGTGCCCCGGCTGTAGGGGATTTATCAAGAACTATGGTCTTTAGCCCGTACCGGGATGCATATTGGGCCGCGCTCAGGCCTGCAGGCCCGCCGCCGATTACTATAACATCATAGAGTCTTTCCATCAGGATCACCGGTTGAATAATTATTATTAATAAAACAACAAAAGGCTTTCTTACTCTACAGAATTCCTTGCAGCTCTGTACAGGGTTCTTCATACTAATAATACCAGTTTTTCTTTAATGCCGCATGCTTTTTATCATGATAGATATTATTGGGATTTTATGTTGTAAAAACACCTGACTATTACTGCAAAAAGGACCATATGATGTAAAACATATGATTTACATCATTGCGGAACTATTGTTTGTTTAGGTATAAACATATCATTGCTTTTTCAAACATCTAATAAGGAGGTTCATGCGATGAGCAACAACGCGGCAAAGCACCTTTTCATCTGGGGGAGCGTACTCTGTTTTGTTATTCTCATTGTTCTTACGGTAGATACCATGGGGAAACTCGACCAGAGGGCCCCGGAAATAACGGCGGAGGTTGATGAGGGGAAAAAAGTGTGGCACAAATATGACTGTATCGGCTGCCATACTATTTTCGGAAATGGTTCTTACTTTGCCCCTGATATGACCAAGGTCACTGTACGCAAGCCGACGGGGTACCTTAAAAAGTTTATCATGAATCCGAGGGCAATAAAACCCGATTCAGCCATGCCTGTACTCGGCCTTACCGATAAAGAGGCTGACAATCTGATGGCATTTCTTGACTGGACGTCAAAAGTCGATACAAACGGGTGGCCTCCGGCGCCGATCCTGGCATCTGCGAGAATGGACAAGACCGCCGGTGCAGGCCAGGTGCTTTTTTACAGGTATGATTGTGCAGCCTGCCATGAGATAGGAGGGATGGGCGGTGTTGCAGGTCCTGACCTTACACATGTCGGCTCTAAACATCCCGATATGGAATGGCATATCAGGCATTTAAGATCGCCTGAAACCGTCGTGCCTGATTCTGCGATGCCGAGTTTTGACCACCTTACGGATCAGGAACTTAAAGAGATCGCAGAATACATGATTACATTAAAATAATCTGCTTTACATGGAGGACAATCAATGCAATACCAGAGTCAAAAAATAGCGTTGAATTTCTATACGGCCGCTGTTCTGCTTTTTTTAGTCCAGGTTCTTGTCGGTATTATCGCCGCTCTCCAGTTTATGTGGCCGGATTTTTTCATTCTCAACTTCAATACCATAAGGACGCTGCACATAAATGCACTTGTAGTATGGTTACTGTTAGGCATGATGGGGGCCACCTATTATGTCATTCCCGAAGAGTCTGAAACTGAACTCTGGAGTGTTCCGTTAGCGCAGCTTCAGTTCTGGGCGACTGTCCTGGCAGTGAGCCTTGTTGTTGTAGGATATATAATCATGGGAATAAATCCCCAGGCCAACACCCAGATCTTCGGAACACTGCTTCTGAACGAGGGCAGGGAGTACATCGAAGCCCCAAGATGGGCAGACATCCTTATTGTTGTGTCAGTCCTGCTCTTCTTATTGAACTGTTTCATGACAGTATTAAAGACAAAGAAGTTTACCGCGGTTCAGGGCGTGCTTCTCGGAGGACTGACCTTTCTTGCTCTTATGTACCTGCCCGGGATGTTTTATACAAACAGTATGGTGAAAGACCAGTTCTGGTGGTGGTGGGTCGTTCATCTCTGGGTTGAGGGTTCATGGGAATTAATTGCCGCGGCCCTGCTGGCTTTCATGCTCCATAAATTACTCGGGACTGAGGTGAAGGTACTCGCAAAGTGGATGTATATCGAAGTGGGCCTTGTGTTATTCACCGGGATACTGGGACTCGGACATCATTATTACTGGATCGGGACTCCGGGTTACTGGCTGTGGGTCGGCGGTATCTTCAGCTCTCTTGAACCTATTCCATTACTGCTCATGGTATGGGATGCCTTCAGGACAACGCGTGAGACACGCGGGGTAGTCAGTAACAGGGTGGGATTATATTTAACAGTATCCCATGCGATATTTAATTTTGTAGGCGCCGGGCTGTGGGGGGTCGTACACACACTTCCACAGGTAAATAAGTGGACTCACGGCACGCAGGTGACGACGGCGCACGGTCATCTCGCATTTTATGGCGCATATGTTTTATTGATAGTAGCCATGATGTATGTAACCATCCCTTCCCTTAGGGGAGTGAAAGAGTTTAACCAGTCAAAGGGGTATCAGGCCTTCTGGTGGATGACCATCTCCATGATCTTTATTGTAATCACTATAACCGGCGCCGGCATGGTGCAGACGTATCTCGAGAGACTCTTCGGTCTTGATTATGTTGCGGTAAAGGCTGGTTACAACCTGTGGTTCTGGATATTCAGGGCCATATTCGGTGTTGGTTTTCTCGTGGGAGTATTGATCCTCGTGGTCGATGTCTTGACTCTCGGCAAAAAGGCCGCTGCCTGAAGTTCATTCACGTGATCATAACAGGGGAGAATATTCTCCCCTGTTATGACATATCTCATACCTGAAAGTCCAAATTGGTAGCATAATATTACTATGAATAACAATCGCCTGCACCTCATGCGAAGAACAGCGCAGATATTATTTATATTGATTATTCTGCTTGCGCCCGTATTGGATATTTTCAGATTTGACTCTGATACGAGAAGCCTGATCCTTTTCGGCGCTGAGTGGGACCTCGGGCTAAAGCAGGGTTTTTATCTCGACCATTCAATCGAAAGCGCATCACATGTTGCCTGGCAATTTTTTGTGAAGGCCATCCTTCCATGGATCGCAATCTTGGCGGTCTTCCCGATTTTGGGCACCTTGACCGGTAGGTTTTTTTGTGGGTGGTTTTGCCCCGAGGGCGCTCTCTTTGAGCTTTTTGATTTTCTGACAACAAAAATATTAGGGAGGAGAGGTCTTTTTATCAGGAAACCAAATGACACGGGCGTGCATGCACATAACAGGGTTCCTTATATATTTTTAACCCTGTTATTAATGATATGCATCCCGCTTTTTGCCGGAGTCGCATTGACCGGTTATTTTGTCAATCCGCGGGTAGTCTGGGACCAGGTGATACATTGGGAATTTACCTTTGGGGTAAAGGCAGGAATTATAGGGGTAGCTATCTATATATTTATTTCATCCTTGATCGTGCGCCACGCCCTGTGTAAGTATGTATGTTCAGCCGGTCTTATGCAGATGCTGTTCGGATGGGCAAGTCCCGTTTCCTTAAGAGTGAACGCGGATCCGGGGAGACTTGCCGCATGTACTGATTGCAAGGGATGCGAAAGGGTCTGTTTTATGAATGTCAAACCGAGGCTGCCCAAAAAAGACATAAACTGTGTGAATTGCGGAGAATGTATTGCGGTCTGCAATAAGGAATTAGGGGAAAAAAGGGGAGTGTTTCATTACTCTCAATCGAAACTTTGTGCTGTACCGCCCAAGGAATTGATTGATAAACGGAAGCATGCCCTGTCTCATATAAAAACATCATTGGGAGGGAAGTGCTGTGAAAAAACCTGTAATTGACTATGATCTTTGTATCGGCTGCGGCTCCTGTGTCGAGATATGCCCGGAAGTGTTCGAACTCCGGGAGGAAGAAAACAAGGTCTATGTGATCGCTGATGAGAAGTGTCATACCTGTGATTGTGAAGAAGCCGCTGGCGTGTGTCCGGTAGAGGCGATATCATTTTCAGAGGAATAGATATATAATTAACATAATCTTAAAAACCATATAATCATGGAGGGCAGCATGGAGATACTCGATCTGAAAAAATTAATAAAATTTTACCCGAATAAAATATCAAGGGAAATGCTTACCGACAAGCCGGAGATGAGGGTGGCCCTCATGTGTCTTGAACCGGGACAGAAACTTGATCCTCATAAGGCGCCGATGAGGCTCTTAATGTATGTGGTTGAAGGGAAGGGCACCTTTACTGTTGGAGATGATATTATAGAGGCGGATGAAAAGACATGTCTCCCATGTGACCCGATGGTGTCTCATGGATTTAAGGCAGACAAGGGAGTACGGCTTGTTGTTATGGCAATCGTAACTCCTGTTGAATAGCATAAATATTTTTTCCTGATTAGAGTTTTTTATAAGCAGATTAGGGCAGTATGCAAGTTACCATTATGTGATATTATAGAAATGATATTTTTGAGTCTATCTTAATATCCATTTAGTAAATAGAGTCTGATTTTTCAGACCATACAATTAACCGAGGAGGTACCCATGAAACCAGTAATTGATTATGATGCATGTACGGGTTGTGCCACATGTGTTGAACTTTGTCCTGAAGTATTTGAACTCGGGAGTGACGAAAAGGCATTTGTAAAGGCAGAAGACAAGTGTGATACCTGTGACTGTCAGGAAGCAGCCGATACGTGTCCTTCAGAGGCAATAACTTTCGAGTAAGTAAAAGAACCTGCCATTAACATCCGCAACACGATAATCCCGCTGGCAAATATTTGTCTCTGCCAGCGGGATATTTTTCTCCAGCAGCCGAGAAGAGGCTGATTCAGGACGACTTGATTGCATAGTGCATGTTCTGATCGCAGTCATGACTTCTCAATGTCTAATTGAAAATGAATTTCAATTTCCTTGACAAAAAGGGGGGAGAATATTTAAAATTCAGTTCATGAAGACATCCGGGCGGCGAACAACTGAAGGCATCAAAGGAATAAAGCAAAAGAAAGAGAAATTAAAGAGCTTCCTCAAAGAGAAGGGCTTAAAATCAACCCGTCAAAGGGATCTCGTTGTCTCGGAATTTCTTGAAATGGGGGAGCATGTAACTGCAGAAGAACTCTACAAGGAAATCAGTAAAAAATACAGTGATATTGGATTTACGACCGTTTACCGTACCTTAAAGCTTCTGAATAAATCAGGTCTTGCCGCAGAGAGGGTCTTTGCCGATAATCTTACAAGGTATGAGCCATTATCAGCCGAAGACCATCATGATCATCTCATATGTATGAAATGCGGATCAATTACAGAATTTCAAGACCTGAGGATTGAGAGACTGCAGGAGCGCGTTGCCGATGAATTCGGCTTTGTCGCCGTATCTCACAAAATGGAGCTCTACGGATACTGCAAAAAATGCAAGGATAATGCATAACCTGTGGAACTTCCCCGGAGCAGAGCTGCCGGATTTTTTATTGATTAAATATAATGCAAGATCCTTAATCCCATAGCTTGGGGGATTGAGGGGGAACCGGAGATTTAACGCGGATGCACGACCATAGTCAAAAACAGAATGAGACGGAGAGCGAGACCCCCGCAATTTGTCTTGTTGGTAACCCGAACGTAGGAAAGAGTGCCATTTTCGGCTTGCTCACAGGGCGTTACGTGACCGTATCTAATTATCCCGGCACCACCGTAGAAATTACCAGAGGGGAAGCATATATTCAAAAGAAAAAATATCAGATTATCGATACCCCCGGCGTAAACAGTCTTATCCCCATGAGTGAAGATGAAAAAGTCACCCGGGACATTCTTCTGCAGAAGAAATCGGACACCGTGGTACATGTTGCCGACTCAAAGAATATGAAAAGGTCACTTTTTATAACCATCCAGCTCATTGAAATGGGACTTCCCCTGGTTATTGACCTGAACATGAGAGATGAGGCATCGAGCCGGGGAATAGATATTGATGAGACTGCACTCAGTGAAATATTCGGGTTGGATGTGGTCTCAACGATCGCTGTTCAGAAGAAGGGCATACATACCCTGAAAAAGGTCGCGGTAAGACCGCGGATATCCAATTACCGATTTAATTATGACACACACATTGAGGAATATATCTCCAAGATCGAACCGCTGATACCCGAATCCTGCATCTCAAGGCGTTCAGTCGCACTTATGGTGCTTTCCGGAGACAGGACGCTGAAGGGATGGCTTTTGGACAACCTTAGCAAAGAGCAGATCAGTAATATCGAATCATATGTAAATAAGGCTGCAGAAAAATATTATGAGCCCCTGAGCTCTATAATCAGCCAGAAGAGACTTAAGGCAGTAGAAGAGATCGCACGCAAAATCATCAGAAAGACCACCCCGCAACGAAAAAGATTATCAGGATTTTTCGAGGAGGTCACGACACATCCCGCATGGGGATTTCCCTTTCTGATGGTAGTCCTTTATCTTGTATATGAATTTGTAGGCAGCTTTGGCGCCGGGACTCTCGTGGATTTCTTCGAGGACGTTATTTTTGGGGAATATCTTAATCCGTGGGCTGTAAAGATAGTGAAGGCATTCATGCCTGTTCAACTGCTGCAGGAGCTGTTAATAGGGCCCTATGGGGTGATAACGATGGCGCTCACATATGCAATAGCCATAATCCTCCCTATTACTGCAACATTCTTTATTGCTTTTTCAATAATGGAGGATTCAGGGTATTTGCCGCGTCTGGCGGCCATGTTAAATAAGGTTTTCAGGATTATGGGACTCAACGGCAAGGCGGTGCTTCCCATGGTCCTGGGTCTTGGCTGCGATACGATGGCAACCCTTACAACGAGAATACTCGATACCCCGAAGGAAAGACTTATTGTGATTATCCTTCTTGCCCTCGGGGTTCCCTGTTCTGCCCAGCTTGGAGTCATTATCGGGATGTTCGGAACACAGCCTGTCAGTGCGGTATTAATATGGGCCGGGACCCTTGTTGCAGTAATTATTTTTGTGGGATTTATTTCCGCAAAACTGTTACCGGGCCAGAGGGCTGATTTCATACTCGAGCTGCCTCCTCTCAGGCTGCCCCAATTTTCTAATGTACTGATAAAGACATTGTGGAGGATTGAGTGGTATCTGAAAGAGGCCGTTCCTCTTTTTATTCTGGGTACGCTGATATTATTTACTGCTGATAAGTTAGGAATTATTCCACTAGCCCAGAAAATGGCATCACCGGTAGTTGTCAGCGTTTTAGGACTGCCGGCAGAGGCCACGGAATCTTTTATCATGGGATTTCTGAGGCGTGATTATGGTGCTGCCGGACTCTTCAATTTACAGAAACAGGGACTCCTTAACACTGAGCAGGTAGTGGTGAGCCTGGTTACGATCACCTTGTTTATTCCCTGCATTGCTAATCTTTTTATGATTGTAAAGGAGAAAGGATTGAAAATAGCGATGCTGACCGGGGCATTTGTTTTCCCCTTTTCCATTTTTGTGGGCGGGGTGCTTCATCGGGTGCTTTTGATGCTGAAAATATTTGAATAATGTAAAATATTAACTGTGCGAATAGATTGCCAGGGCCTGGTGTGAAGTATCATCTATTGTATTAAGAAGACGGAAATACGGTGAATCTGCATGTCACCGGGTATCCCCCCGATTCGTTGCTATGTAACATAAAATCTTTACGTTGCTTTCTGGGTTCAAGATGTCTATGGCGATAAAGAAAGATATAAGCTTGGGAGCGGCTGTTTTTTGCTGGCTGCTTACGATGGGGTATATGGGAATTCTTTTTTATCTCTCTTCCCTGCATAATATTCGTCTGCCCAAGCTCCCGGAGAATTTTGATAAAGTAATTCATATGTTTGCCTATATGCCTCTTGCGTATCTGTTTTACCTCTCATTAATGAAAAGCGGGATACATAAATATATATTTGTGTTGGCTGTTATTTTTGCATGTGTGTACGGCATCACGGATGAACTTCATCAGGTTACCGTACCAGGGAGAGATGCTTCGGTCGGTGATTTATTGGCGGACGCTCTCGGGGCTTTTTTGGGGAGTCTTGCCGCACGTATTACAATGACCTGAGACGGGTCTTCCTTACCGGGTTATTCCAGGGATAAAAGGGCCTTTGGCTTTTTCAACCCGTTCCTCAGGGTCATGATAATATTTAAATCTGAATAATGCATCAAGCCCATGGCAGTCTACACATAGCAAATCGTACGTCTGATGCCTGAGGAAGCTGTTATTTGAGGTACCTTCGATATTGATCCCTTTTCCTTTTACATTAAATCTCGGATCCCATTGATGAACGGCATGACATGAAGGGCATGAAATGTTTCCCACTGATGCAAGGCTGCCCGTGCCCTTGTCAAAAAGAGGGAAGTAGTTTGGCGATCCTTTAATATCTCTTCCTGCATTTGTAATAAGCATATTATCGGGATGGGTGACTATTTGAGGGATCTTTGATCTGCCGACGCCGCTTTCTGAGTGACAGGCATTACACATCATATCCATTATGCTTGGACCTTCACCGAAGCCCTGTGCCCATAGTTTGACTTTAATTTTTCCGTTATGCACAAGGTGGCAGACACCGCAGGTCCCCGATTCAGCAGGTGTCTGACCGATGATGTTCTTCTCGGAAGGGGCCGTTACAAGCATGTCATGGTCGGTTTTATCGACATAGGCCTGGTCACGATGGCAATTTTCGCAAAGTTTGGGAGAAGGGGAGTTTTCCTGTCTAAGAAAACTGTTTTGGGAATTCCCTTCCTCCTTGAAGTGCTCTTCTTTAATAATTTTCAAGGGATCCCAGCGATGGGGGTCATGACAGGTCTGGCAGGCCATGACCCCGTCCTTTGCTACTTTCCCGTTTTTATCAAAAAGGGGCAGTGTAGTGGAGAGATGTTTTTCAGAAGGGGAAATATTCACGGGATGTGAATAGTCTTTAATTACTTTTTTACTGGCCATGCCATTATCATTATGACAGCTTATACACAAATCCATGACAGTGAGACCGCTTTTAGTGGTTATTTTTCTTGCCCACAAATAATTTTCCTGTCCCCCATGGATGATATGACAGACTCCGCAGAGTCCTGACTCGGAGATTGTTTGCCCTAAATAATTTTTTTCTTCAGGCGCCACCTTCTGAATATCGTGTTTGGAGTTCGCGATCGAAAATTTTGTACTATGGCATTCACTGCAGAGCGAGGGAGAGGGTTTTCTGAGGAATGAGGTCGTATTATCTCCCTTTACCTCCTCCCTTATTTCTCCTTCTGTTGAGTCCGAACGCCATCTGTGGGGATCATGACATGTGGCACAGGTAACTGTCCCGTTTATATCCTGCGCCCCGTATTTGTTAAAAAGCGGCAGCTTTAAATCTTCTTTTTTCACCCCTATGGTTGTAAGCAGTACATCCGGGTTGTCAATTTCAAAGGGGTTGACATCCACGGGATGCCTATAATCCGCCGGAATGGTCTTCTCTGCGATATTCCCCTTTTGATGGCAGCTGAGACAAAGCTGTGAAGTAAAATCCAGACCCTCTCCTGGTTTTCTTGCCTCTTTATGGGGCATGTGGCATGGAGAACATATGCCGCCTTCTTGAACGGTCTTCCCCTCCAGATTCCTTTCCTCCGGCGCGGAATTCAGGAGGTTATGTTTGGTGTCCACAAGATATTGCTTGTCCGTATGACAGGTAAGGCACAAGCTGGATTTTTCGTCTTTCTTGATCAACAGCAGATTCGATTCTATATTGTTATTATGTATCTTATGACATGATTGACAGATGATTTCTCCATTGGGCCCTACTTTAGCGCCCTTCTTTATCAGGTCTGCGGGTATTTTTACTTTTCCCGGTACCGCGTTTATGACATGAAAATGATTCCTTTTTCCCTCGGGGGTAAAAATATTTTTGTCAGCATGGCATTCAAGGCACAACCGCGAGTTCCTGGAGCTCTCTATCAAAAAGTTCTCATTCTGCGAACCATGGACCGTATGGCATGTTTCACAGATTATATTATTTTTCCCTTCGCCGACAACGGCACCGTTATCCACAAGCTGCCGGGGGATTTTCATTTCAGAGGGGCCTACAGGATGGTTCCCGAACTTTAGCCCCCCATCCTTGTCCGCGTGACACATCCTGCACATGGCGGAGTTCCTGTTGGACGCTCTGATGAAGATAGTCTTTTCAATACCCATCTCGCTCGCCACGCCATGGGCTGTGTGGCACGTAGAGCATTGCATGTTTCCGTCTTTATCCAGCGGGAATATTTTAGGAATATTCATATACGCAGGTGGAGGCTTATTTATCTTGTGCCGGAGATCATTATACACCCTTGCCCTTGAATCAACGACGCTGCCGTCATGGCATGAAAAACATATTTCCGGTTTGGCAGCCACCTTCTCTGCCTGATATGCAACCAGATCAGACCCTCTCCCATCGACATAAAACGTATCGATCCAGTTGTAATGNNACGTAAAGCCTGTTGTTGTCAATACACAACCCCGCAGGGGTAATAAATTTTTTGACAGAACCATTGTCCGGGTCACCAATAGCAGAATAGAACTCACCGCTATTTTTAAATACCTGGATTACCCCCATGTAACTGTCACTTACGTATATCCTGTCACTCTTGTCTACTGCTACCCCCTTAGGTCTGAAAAAATGGCCTTTCTCAACACCCCATCCGCCGATCACTGAAACAAATAGTCCTTCAGGATTGAAAACCTGCACCCGTGTATTTACCACATCGGTTATATAAATATATTTTTTCTTATCAAAGGCGATCTGGAAGGGGTATCTGAACTCGCGTTCTTCTATGCCCGGGGCGCCCAGGGTCTGCAATAACTGCATATTTGACAAGTCATACACGAGAATATTATGGTTATCATTGTCAGCAATATAGAGCCTGTTTAAGGACTCATTGGCGGCAACATCTGTCGGGTCTGCTGCCTTGATCTTTGAATGGAGTTTTATCTGATTCAGATAATTGCCGGATGGGCCGAATATTTGTATCCTGTGATTGCCGGAGTCAGCTACATATACTTTTCCAGAGTTGCCGACATCAATACCAAGGGGGGCCTGCAATTGGCCGTTAAGAGGGCCTTTGCTTCCAAAGGAAAAAACGAATTTCCCGTCCTGATTAAAGACCTTGATTGTGTTGTTTACCCCGTCAACCACATATATATGGCCGTCTTTCGAGACCGCGACATCACTTGGCTGGCTGAAGTTATGGGTGATATCGAAAAGGTGTTTGACATGAGTGAGTCGTATTCCATAAGCAGGCACGGTTACAATTATTGATGAAATAAGAAAAATGAAGCAGAACGCCCCTGCAATAGTTGCCGGAGGAAACAGGGATAGAGTATGTCTCAGGATTCTCCTCAATGTATAGAGTGCGCCTTTTTGTATGCGAATTAAGCTTAAATTAATTTAAGGATACAAAGATTAAATATATTTTACAATATACATGACAGAAAAAATGAACAGTTCCTTATCTGCTNNTCATCACAAGAAAAAAATATATCCGGCGTTCCTTGATTCACGTACCGGAACCGTTATTGTTTTTTCGTTTCCTCGCCGAATTGCAGCATCTTCGGCATATAGAATTTTGTATAATTCTTTATCATGCCGACAACCTCTGTGCTTATGATAGAATCTATCCTTTCCTTGGGATATCCGATGTCTTCTAATGGGAGCAGCGGTTTTTCTTTCTGGTGGCAGTCCTCGCATATATACGGCTGTTTGCTGACTATTTGATGTATGAGTTTTTTTGCCTTTGATTTCTGGGCTTCGGAGAGCGTTTTTTCATTTTCCTTGTACTCAAGGGAGAAGTTAATTCTCTCATCGGAATCCACCCGTTGAATTGCGCCATTATTTTTCTCAAAAGGTATAATTTTAGCCCTAAATGAGCCGGGACTGCCCTTCTTTACAGGACTTGTAACAATCTCGCCTGTTGTACGGTCATACCACTTAAAGACGCCTGTCTTATGGGATTCATCTAATTTCACGTGACATGTTTCGCAGCCCACAAAGAAGGCGTGCATATTCAGGAAAGCCCGTAATTCCTTTACCGAGTCATGTGGCATATCACCGTGGCATTTTATGCAATACGATCTGCTATCCGGCCCGATATCAAAACCGATATGATGAAAGTGGCCTTTTATTCTGACTTCTTCGAGAATTCTGTAGCCGAGATAGTGCTTTACCCTTTCTTCGCTTTCAAGTATGACTTTCTCAAACTTGGTTTTCTCCTGCTTTTGTTCCCGTTCCTCTTTGAATTTGGCGATTTCCTGGGTCTTGTGTCGTTCGTGGTATTCATGGAGAATATGCGCGAACGTGACTTTCCATATTATGATCATAAAGAAGACAACAAGCACCATAAAGGCCAGCATATAAATTTTAAATAAGATATTTTTCATGAGGACGCCCCTCCTTCGTGTGATGCATGTCCATGTGCGCCGTGAGGCGGAAGTATCTCATGTTCCAGGCCTGCCTTTTTCATTACTTCCACATAGTGCTGGTAATGTTCTTCTACCATCAATTCCTCAGATAAATAACCTGTTAAAAATACCGTTCCCATCGGGAAAACCGATATTGAAAAATGGACATTATACCAGTGCCATATAAACAGGAACAGAGCGGCCAGCAGTGCCTCATCACTGTGGGCGATTAATAAAAAGTTTAAGACCCCTCCTGGCAGTATTTGGGTAAAAAGTTCCTTGTTCCATAAAATAAGTCCAGAAAAACCGATGATAACCATACCCCAGAAGGGGGCCCAGTAATCGAATTTTTCTTTCCATGTCATCTCATCGCCGTCAGGCCGTTTATTAGTAATAAAAAAGAGATACTTCATGAGGTCTCTTATATCATATGCGTCCTTCAGATTAGGCACCATTTTTTGCGTAAGCACCGTTTTCAATGCATCAAATCTCTTTAATGCCCCTTTCTTTTTCATCGGCTCGATATGATACTTGCGAATTACATATATTAAATAGAAAATGTGGTAGAAAAATAATCCCATCAAAATTGCACCGTTGACTTTATGTACCACAGGTGCATATTTGATGCCGCCAAACAGCGAATACAGAAATGGCGCCCATGAGGCATCATGAAATTTAAGCGGCATGCCGGTTAACACCAGAAGCACAACGGTAACAGCCAGGATAAAATGCTGAATCCTCTGGTTCATGCTAAACCTGTAAAAGTATTTTTGACCGTCTTTTATTGTTATCACTGGATATTTTTCCATGGTCTATTTCCTCCGTCCTATTGTTGCGTGAGGGAAGAACCTCCTTACCAAGTCAAGGAATATAATCCCCATGAGGGGAAGCAATGTGCCGCCGGTCAAGACAATAAAGAAGAATGTGAAAAAGTATTGTGCCGGGCTCTGCGCAAGGCTGAATTCAGCATGGACCCCGTAGTTTGCAAGCTTTGCTGAAGCACTCGGGTGGCAATCTATGGTAGCGCAGACTTTTCCTTTATTGTTCTGGTGGATAGAAGATAAAGGGTCATTGTGGCTAAGCATCTGGTGAACGGATTCTCCCTTATTCACGTGACAGTCAAGGCAGTCAGGCACCCGCTCATCGAGAAAACTGGCGGCCTTGCCATGAAAGGTCTCTCCGTATGAAAAAACCGCTTTGGTCGACAAGCCGTGTCGTGCAACCAAATCGGTGTCGTCGTGGCATCTTCCGCACATTTCGGCAATATTCAGAGGGTTTCTGCTTTTGTGTAACCGTGTGGTCACATGGTTGTAGAACTGATAAATAAAATCATCTTTTTTATGACACACCCTGCATCTTCCCAGAGACGCTTCCGAGATGCCGGGACGTACCTTTTTGAAGAAAGAGAGAGGTCTGTAGAGAGGATTATCATGGCAGTCTTTACATCCGGGATAATCCTCGGGAAATTTTTTCTCCTTGCCAAGTTTATCCTGTATTCCATGTACGCTTGTGTTAATGTAAGCAGCCACATCTTTATGTGAGAATTTGGTTTCAGTTGAAGGTTCAATGATGTGGCATTCTACAAGGCAGTCAACTTTTTTTGCTGGCTTATGAGGAATTTCCGTAATGTCCGTATGACAGCCTTCACATTTTACTTTTGCGTGAACACTGTTATTAAAAATAGACTCATTAATAAAGAACAATCTCATGTGGCCTTCTTCATCGATTCTGCTGAGCCCCGGATATTTGTGACACAAGAGGCAGTTACCGATATCTGCTGCGAACGTAGTTGTTTGTGCTGCATAAGAGATGAAAATCAGGAACGACAACGTGATGATAACGCACATTTTCTGAGCCCGGGTCAAAGTCATATGTTCAACCCTCCTGAGTTGAAATTATCATTAATCGTTACATCTGCCCACGATGGTAAAATAGTAACCCCTCTGGCAATACTACATTAACTGATGGACACGAACAGTTCGTTTATATATTCATCAACCCATAGCCACACTATGAGCACCCCAGATTCATAAGGATGGCTTTCTTATTATTTACTACAAAATCAGGTGTTTGTAAAATAATTAATTATTATAGGATTATTAAACGGGGCTCGAAAACGAACATCACTCGTTGAACTTGATGACTGCAGCAGGGGGTTCAACTCTTTCCTTGGGGTCATGAAAATATTTATATCTGAAGAGGGCGTCAAGACCATGGCAGTCTATACAGATATTATTGTAGCTTACGTTGCGCAGAAAACTGTTTGTGGAATTCCCTTCCAGTTTTTTGTTGATCCCTTTTCCCTTAACCAGAGGACTCCACTGATGGGCGTTATGACAGGAAGGGCAGGAGATGTTTCCGACGCTTACTTCTTCGCCTGTTTTCTTATCGAACAGTGGTGAAAAATCGATCGCGTCACGGTCACTTCTCAGGACATTATTTACCAACCGCTCTTCCGGGTGTGTTGCAATAAGCGGGATCTTGTCTTTTGCTATCCCATTTTTTGAATGACAGCTGTTGCACAGGGCGTTTATGATGTCTTCATCATAACGTATCTTCCCGTATTCGCGGCCCCATAGCTTCATTATGTTGGGGCTGTTGTGGACAAGGTGGCATGCACCGCACGGCCCTGATTCTTTAACCGTCTGGCCTAAGAGGTTGACAGCTTCAGGCGCGGTGACATTCAGGTCGTGGTCTGTTCCGTCAACATATGCCTTGTTTTTATGACATATTTTACAGAGGTCGGATGTCGGAGAATTGGTCTTTCTCAGGAAACTGTTACTTGCATCACCCTCAACATTTTTAAACGTGTAATTCAAGACCTGTGTATTTGGATCCCAGGTATGAGGATCATGGCATGTCATGCATACAAGTCTTCCATTATCTGCCGGATTGCCTTCACTGTCATACAAAGGTAATTCCCTTGATATTTCATAAACTCTGAAGATGCTGAATTTGTTTAGCGCCACATTCACAGGATGATAGTGGTCACCGATGAGTTTGTCTTTTGCTGCGCCGTTTTCGTTGTGGCAGTTGGTACATAATTGAGTGATATAGTCCTTGGTTGCGGGAAGCTCTTTTGCCCATAAACGCTTAGCCACAGCGTTATGCGGGATATGACATACGCCGCAGGGGCCGGAAACCAAAGGGGTAAACCCCTGTACGTTTTTTTCTTCAGGTGCGGTTACCGCAAGGTTGTGGTCGGATGTTGCCAATTGATTTTTATCAGTATGACACTTAAGACATAAGACGGAAGAGTCATTGGGTATCCTCAGAAAACTGTTCGACGAATCTCCCTCTACATCTTTACCGCCTTTATTAATGAGCGAGTTCGGGTCCCATCTGTGAATATCATGACAGGTAAAACATTGCACATTGCCTTTTGGATTCTTGGTGCCCCCTTCAGAAAATAAAGGTAGCTCATCGGATAGTTTTACCTCTGAAACCAGTTCTACATTGATAGGGTGTGAATATTTACCAATGCGTTTTGTCTTATAATCAGTGTCTTCTCCGTGGCATGTCAGACATAACTGGGAAGCGGGATTCCCTTCTTTGATCGGTCTTGCCCAAAGCCTGTTGCCGGCGGCATTATGTGGTATGTGACAGGCGCTGCAGGGGCCCGATTCCAATAAAGACTGTTTCTGGATGTTCTTTTCATCCGGGAGTGTGGTGCGGAGATCGTGCTTGGTATCGACCAGCGACTTCTGTTTTTCATGGCAGAGTGTGCATAGCTCCGAGTTCCTGTTGTCGAGGAGAAGAATCTTGTTCCCCAGTGCCCCGTGTATTTTGTGGCAGGATTGGCATATGACCTTATTTTTCTCTGATGCGGGCTTGGCGCCTAATTCGAATAGCCTGTCCGGCAATTCAAGGGCTTTGGTCTGCAAAGGATGTCCGTTAGAGAATTTGAAGGAAGCTTCATTCCTATGGCACTTCTCGCAGAGACTTGAATCGACATTCACTTCCCTGAAAAGAGCGGTCCTCCCTGTAGGGTCACCGTGCTGCGGGGCTGCCCCTTTGCCGTGTGCGGAATGGCAGGTCCCACAGTATATCTCGTCTTTCACGCTCAGCGGCAGGTCCAGAGGGACGGTGATATTTTTTGAGGGCTTTACAAAAACAGGGTGCCGATTATGAGTCCAGGTAATATGGCGTGATTCCATTACATACCCATCATGACAGCTGTAACATATTTCTTCTGAACTGACAACCCCCTGCGTGTCTTTCATAAGCACATTGCCTGGCTGAAACGGGACCAGTGTTTCCTGATCAGTCCTGAAGTCTTCCATCCACATAATATGGCATACCACACAGTCTCTTTTTGACGAAATTTCAAGGGCACATGCGTGATGATCAAAAATGAGGAAGAAGCAAGCGGTCAGTAATGTACATAACAGGTGCTTTTGTAATCTGACGTGAACAATCATGAGTATTAAATTCCGGAACTCAAGCACCACGCACTACATAAAAAACAGTTCATGACAGGCTGAAAATTTATGATGCGTGAAAATCTTGGCATTGGAATTTATTTGTTATTTGGAACTTGTATATAGTGTTATTTTTCTTTTTCATTCCAATATCTTTAAGACACTGATTACATTCCCTCTCATTTCCACTACGAGTAGTCTATCATTTTTATCAACAAGAATGCCTACAGGTGATTTAAATTTTCTCATCTTATTGTTTTCGCACAAAACCCCGATGAATCGTCCGAGATCGGTAAATGCCTGTATTACTCCCATATAACTGTCGCTTATAAACACTCTGTTCTTTTTGTCCAGCGCAACCCCCTTCGGTCTGAACAGATGCCCCTGCAGTACTCCCCATGAGCCTATATCAGCAATATGTTTCCCAAATGGATCGAATTTCTGGACCCTGGTATTAAGCACATCTACGATAAAAATTTCATTGTATTCATTTAATGTCATGATTCCAGGGTATCTGAATTCCCCGTCCGCCTCTCCGAATTTGCCCCACTCAAAATCATAGGGGCCGTTTTGCTTGTACACCTTGATCTTATGATTATTGTTATCGGATACGTAAAGGTAATTATTTAATTTTGAGGCTGCAACATCTACCGGTTTGGGAGGCGCCTCTCCGGGCCCGGCCTTCACAGTAAACATATATAAGAATTTGCCCTCAGAATCAAAAACCTGTATCCTGCTATTTCCGGTATCGGCAATAAACACTTTCCCTGAGTCAGATATATCTATTCCGAGGGGAAGTTTGAACTGTCCCTTTTCAGTACCTTCGGTGCCAAACGATAATTTCCATCCCCCGTTATCGTCAACTACAACTATCCTGCTGTTAACCCCGTCTACCAGAAAGATGTTCCCTTTTGAGTCTATTGCGACATCGCTTGGCTGATTAGCTCCGGTCTTGATATCAAAAAGAAATCGGGTGTTGATACATTCTATTGCAAAAGAGCTGGCAGGCAGGAGGAAAACAGATAGTATTAATATTAGATGAAAAAAAATTTGGTGCAAGGCGATTATTTTCAATAATGTTTTTGTTTTATATTCACATTCTCACAGAGATTTCCGGCATATTCAGAAATCCCTGTGAGACAGGAAGCGAGCAAGATTATTCTGAGAACAGATTAGGAATATAGAATGATTCGTATTTAGTTACCATCCCTTTAATATTTAACTGCTCAAGGTCTATGGTCCTGTTTGCCGAGAATCCCAGGTTCCTGAAATCCAGAATGCCATTCCTGGAGTGGCATACCTTACATTCATGCCCTTTGGCTTTAATATGGACATGGAATTTCTTTTTGACGTTATCTCTCTGCTCGGGAGTGAGTTTGTCTCTTACTTTTACATAATCCTGTGCCAGTGCCGAGTCCTGTATCTGAATTGCCGATTTAAATTTATCCCCGGTTCTATAAAACGGAGATATTTTGGAAAACTGGTCTTCAACCTCGATCAGGTTTCCCGTCTCAGGATCATATTCCGTACCATAAAATGGCCCCTTTGGAGTTTCATTAAGAGGATTGTACCATTTATACGTTACGCTTATTCCTGGCTGTTCCTGGATGTGACAGGTTTCACATACGAAAAATTGGGTGTGCATGTTTAACATCGCCCTTACTTTTTTATTCTTGCTGTGAGGGTAGTCAGAATGGCATATGTAACAGACCGGACGCATATTTTCAGGCAGCTGGGGATATTCGACCACATGATGAAAATGCCTGTGTTTTTCGTATTCCTCCTGCTGTCTCACTTCCTCGAGTATCGCTGATTTTTGAGATTCCTCTATCTTTTCCTTTATCGGCACTAATACAGCAGGGCCATGAGGAGAAAACGTGATCTGGTATATAACTGCTATCAATACTGAAAGCGTAATAATCTTAAAAATAAACCCGATTATATAAACTGACCTGGGATGTTCTAGCCGTTTTGGTTCGCCTGGCACTTGAAAGTCACCTCCTTTAGTTCGTGTCGAAGCCGTTTTCTCTTAAGATTTTTTTCATATATTCTCTTTCTTCCGGAATCTCGTTCAGATTGTAAAGGTATTCCAGAAAGTGTTCTTCTATTTGATGTTCCCTGGTAATTTTTCCAGTCAGAAACGACCACTGAAGGGGGAATCTGCCAGGGACTAAATGTACATTTGACCAGTGCCAAAAGACAATAACGGTAATTGCCATGATTGCCTCATCAGCATGCATCAATCTGGCCAGGTCCTGACCGAATCTGGGATTCGGCCAGATCGTCGCCATTATTTCTGGGAACAGCAATGACATTCCTGCGGCTACCAGCACAAAAGTCCCCCATAAAATCGCAATATAGTGAAGTTTCTGCTTGTACATGAATTTGTGCATCTTGGGCCGCTGCTCCTCTTTCCCTATGAAATATTTAATATCATGGACGATATCATACGCATCCTTTATAAGGGGAATCTGTGTCCTTTTGATATCAAATTTTTTTGTCATAATTTTGTGGAGAGTTCCGCCGATAATGGTAATAAGGTGGTATACGCTTGCAATAATCATCAATGCTGCTGCGATTCTGTGGATAAGTCTGGCTGTATCCGGTCCGCCGAACAGTTTCATAACCAGAGGCGCCCACCACAGGCTTGCGAAGTGTAACGTCAACCCTGTAGCTGCAAGGATGAGGAATGTGACAAATGTCAAAAAATGCTGTATCACTATATGGAATGAGTAGCGGGGAAGGTCACCTAACGGGTCTGATTTTACAAATTTATATATGTCTCTCGGGATATTTCCCACACCTTCAACCAATGTATAGTAGTCATCAGCCCCTGTCTCTTTGGAAGAAGTTGCGATATTTTCAGTAGATGTTGACATCATCCCTCCTTATTTATAACGATAGAGATATTCCTGTTTCCTGTCTCTTATGATTACTTGGATTTATCACGTTTTGATTTCCCACGCCATGATGTTCCATGTAAGATCTGCATTTTAATCCCGTCTTTTCTTCTCCCGTATGATTCCAGCATTGCAAGTCCTATTAACCCAAACACTGATCCATAAAATGCAAACCCCAAGATAACATTCACAGAATATAAAACCGGCTTTTCATGCGGCCCGATTTCTGAATGCACGTCAATTTGCGCAAACCTTTCAGTTACATTCTCATGGCACTGTTTGCATGTTTTAACAAGATTTGCCTTATTAACCGTAGCATGTGGTTCATCTTTCTTGTAAATATCGTGTATTGAGCTCGTGGCATGACAGCTCACACAGTCGGCAGCCTTTTGCGATCCAAGTCCTACTGCCTTGCCATGGATTGACTCATTATATGTTTTTACGGCCTCCATACTTTCATTGGAGACCTTCAACTTTTTCATTAACACAAGATCCGCATGGCAATTCTTGGAGCACAACTGAACAATTTCCTGAGGCGAGCGTGAGGTCTTGGACCGCAGGCGATGCGTGATGTGCTTATACGCTTGCGTAACCCCTTTTCTCTCATGACAATTCAGGCAACGGCCTAATGTCTCTTCAAAGGCGATTCTTTGTTCCTCGACCCTTGTATATATAGGATTAAGATGGCAGTACTTGCAATATGGTTTTGCCGCCTTTAATTCTGGAGAGTCATCTTCCTGCGTCCCGTGAACACTCCTGTTATACACATCTATAATTTTCTTATGAGAAAAATTGTCATTCGAGAAGGGGGGCTTGATGTGACATTCGTTCGCGCAATTGACCTCCTGAGTTACGGGATCATGGGGAAGTTTGTCTATATATGTATGACAGTCTCTGCAGGGGACATTTCTGTGAACAGAATTAGCATAAATATTTTCGTTAACAAAATAACTCCTTTTACGTCCCTTCTCGTCAATTCGCCCGATCTGGCGATATTTATGACACATCAGGCAATTCTCCTTGTCTGCTGCATCAACGCCGGGAGTCATAAATGAGAACAAAAGGAATATTGCAAGGAATAAAGTTTTTCTCGTAATAATTCTTATAAATTCCAAATCCCCCTCCTCCTATTCGTACAATTTAATTTGTTGGTATTGACGTATGCCGGGGCTGCACGTCAAATGAACGGAGACTTACCCCTTAATAGCAACCATCAATAATAACATATGAAATGCAAAGGCTTTATTAAATTTTATTAATAGAACTATAAGACTTTCTTTTTACCGTTCACAAAAAGTGAATATTATTAACATTTGAATTATCTTTTGTCAAGAGTTCGCAACTTTCGTGTCGAACACAATTATTTCATCAGGAGCCTGTATTGCGGATTTGCCGCGGGGTGATTTATTGAGGCGTCAGTTCCTTTTTATCTTTATGGCATGCCATGCATATGTTGTTATTAAAACTGGTTATCCGTGTCATGTACTGCTCGCCTGACCNNTCCCGCTCACTGGGGATCACGCCCTTTTCATGCGGATTATGACAGGTAGCACACATGATTTCTCCATAGTAATTAAGCGGAAGGACTATGCTGAACTGCTTTTCAGTTTTTCTCATCATTGATAACATTTCCGCAGAGGGTTTGACCAGATGATTGGCATTTACAGGGTGTGCAATATAATATCTTTTGTCATGACAACCCAGGCACAGCATTTCAGGGTTGCGATTGAATGTAATTTCATCAGGATGAATGGTAAAGTCCGCAGTCTTTTCATCAGGTTTGTCCTTATGGCAGTATAAACACTTTTCTCTGATGATATTTTTACTTTCATCTAATTGAGTATGCGGATCACACTTGCTAAATTTGCTTTTTTCGTGACACCTGAAACATACATCTATCTTTCTGGAAGGCGCAAGGGGTGACCCCAACAGGAACCTTTTCAGGGGCCTTATGTGTACCTTGTGCCATGCCCATTTGCCGTGGTAAGGCAAATCAATATTATCTTCTGAGTTCTGAGTAACCGGAGCCATGTTCCCCCGAACTTGTGCGAACAGAATATTGCTTTCAAGGGTTGTTATTGACAGGAAGGACAGCAGTGTTAAGATTACTAATTGCCTCATTATTGCGGTGCCCCCTGAAGGGTTAACCAAAGACTTAAGAAACGCATGACCCAACTCCTTACCTATAAAGAGCACTATTCATGGGTACTAAAAAGTGTTACTCCCCGTCTTCGGCAAAATATTTATGTATGTTGTCTTTTTCAAATTCAAGGAAATATTTTGTGAGCCTTGCCATTTCTTTGTAAAAGGAGAGTTTGGCTTCAGCAACGACTTTGTCACAGAACACAGGGATCCATTTCATGATGTGTTCATCAATAAATTTTTTTTGTATCCTCAGGCAATAGAGCGCCCCGTCGTTATCATCCTCTTCCCGGGCCTGCGCCTCACGCGAAACAGCTTTCTGCATAAACTCCAATTCAACGCTGATGTGATCAGGCAGTCCTGTAAACCCGGAGCAATATTCCAGACCCGAGGCCGCGATAAACTTCTTTATCTCAACCGTGTCCGCGCCCCAGAGCGTGCCCCAATCGCCGTCGTCCCTCTTGTGATGAACCGACTCGTGGGGAGAGATGTGTTTGCCAGGCCCGAGAAACAACCTTGTGTATTCTACGGCAAGTTCCTCAAGGAGCTCGTCTTCAGGCTTTTGAATGAAATCATCCTCAAAGTTAATCCCCATGTCGGATAATTCCGAAAAAAACTCCGGCTCTTTGATGCGTTGTAACAGGGTTCTGCCTGCTTCAGAGCCGTAGATCAATGAAAGAAAGCCGTATATGTTGCTCCTCTGTCTGGCTGTCTCAAGCATAACGTTTGTCTTCTTCATTAATATATCTCCCCGGTCTTTCTGTTAAAGGGACACGGCAAAACTAGTGTCAGTGAATAGTGTCAGTTGCTGACACTATTCACTGACTTCTATGGTTTCAGCTTGTCCTCTATGCCTTTGTAACTGTTACAACTGTATCCATACAGCGCATCTGGCCGCTTATCGGATCTGAGGCGTTCGAAATCACTTTGTTCGGATTTACTCCGTGTGCATCCCAGTGCTTTCTTGCGAGATCCGGGTCCTCGTCATGCGCCATGGGTGACTTATTGCCTGAGCCGTATCTCCCGCTTTCCTCGCGTCCAACATGGAAAGAAACGGCTATAACCCCGGGGATTATTTTTTCGTTGACATTCGCCGTGGTTACAATCTCACCTACACTTGATTTGATCTTGATCTTGTCTCCGTCCGTAATCCCGCGGGCGGATGCGGTCTGAGAATTAATCCATGCGGGGTTGTTATAGTACAGCTCGCTCAGCCACTTGCGGTGCGAACTTCTCGAAAGGATCTGGACAGCGACTTTATACGTCGTTAGAATTAGCTCGTCGGACTTCATCTTCTCATGCTCGGGTATTGGTATCCATGTAGGAAACGGCCCGAAACCCTTCTCTTTCATGATAGCTGAATAAAGCTCAAAGTAGCCGGTCTTGTTGAGTTTATCCGGTTCAAAACCTCTATAGACCTTGTCTCCTATCTTCTGTCCGACGTATTTTTTATAGGCGCCTTCAGTGCTTGCATATTTTTCACCTGCATTGCCCTTCCAGTATACCCCTGTCGCCTCATCAAGCACAGCGCCGTCTGTTTTGACTTCTTCTTTATAGCTGTAATATTGGGGCTTATCATTGGGGTCATGCCACACGCCGTGCTTCTTCATATACTCAATGCCGCCGGCTGCTTTTACTGTTGGAGTCATCTCACATGACTTGCTTACAAACTCCTCTTTGGTAGCACCGACGCCAAGAGGCATGCCCATCTTCTCTGCGAGCTGAATGACAACATCCCCAAAATCCCTGGCCTCACCGAGTGGTTTGATCAGGGCCTGTCGGATATAATACTCCGGCACCTGAGTGGGGCAAACCTGGTCTTCCCATCCCCACCGTTCAAGATACGTGGCGTCAGGAAGAATTATATCAGCGAGTTTGCTCGATTCGTCATATACAATGGTAGATACCACTGAAAACGGAATAAGCTTTTCATCTTTTAGTATCTCCGCGTTTTCATTTGCCTCGCCGTTGATATAGACAGGGTTATAGCAGTACCACATGTAAACGTCAGGTCTTCCTCCGCTTCCCTCCTTTATCATTTTTAAAGACTGGTGAGATACGTGGTGAGTGGGCAGGGCCGTACCTTTGCCGTCAACTATCTCAAGCCTCTTTGCCTTTGGTTTATCTTTGGGACCCTCAGGAGACTCCCACTTTGGTTCCACGCCCCTGCACCTACCGCCGGGGTTGTCGATATTTCCGGTAATGGCGGCCAGCATCTGTATGGCGCGCTCGTTTTCACAGCCGTTGAAATGGGCGTGCGCCCCTCTGCTGCTGATGACTACAGCAGGCTTGGCCTTTGCAAATTCAGCTGCCAGAGATTCGATCTTTGCGGCGCTTACCCCGCTTATCTTTTCCGCCCAGGCAGGTGTATATTGGGCAAGATGAGATTTCAAGGCAGCTACCTTTTCATCCACTGAAGCGTTGACATTCTCTGAGGCCCTTATGAATTTGAAAAAATCCTTGTCATAAAGGTCCTTCTGCATTATCACGCTGCACATGGCAAGGGCTACTGCTCCGTCGGTCCCCGGTTTGATCGGGACCCATTCAGATGACTTCGCAGCTGTGTTTGAATACCTCACATCAAAAGTCACGCTCTTGAGGCCTTTTTCTACCCTTGCCCGTATCAGCCTGTTTGAAAGAGGGACGTGGTTCGAATGCGCCTCCTGCACGTTACTCCCGAAGTTCAGGACGAACTTGGTGTTGTCAAAGTCCCAGTTGTCATAGTGTCTCCCCCAGGTAAGCTCCTGAGCCGCCCATTTCGCGCTATTGCTGGTGGATTCGTGGTTCCCTATGGTTTCCGTGCCGTATGTTTCCAGAAATACGTCCTTGATCAGCGCGGCGGAGCTGGCCTTCATTAGCCCATAGCTGAACATGAATTTTTCAGGTTGTCCGTCATCGCGGAGCTTCTTTAATTTGCCGGATATCTCCGTAAGGGCCTCGTCCCACGTTATCCTCTTCCACTTGCCTTCACCGCGCTGCCCAGCGCGTTTCAGGGGATACAGGATCCTGTCAGGAAAATAGACGTCATTTGGCCCTGACTGTCCCTTTGCGCACATCTTGCCCTCGGTCCTGATGGAGTTCTGGTTTGATTCCATTTTTACTACCCTGTCATCCTCCACATAGCCCATGGCGGCACACCTGGTCTCACAGGACCAGCAGGCCGTTGGAACCGCTTTTCTCTCTGTTCCTGTTATGAAGTCAAAATCCTTGCCTCCGTGTTGTAACTGTACGCTGCCGGCAAGGGCAGGTGACACAAGGCCTTCTCCTGCTGACAGGAGAGCGCCGCTGGCGATACCAAGCTTTATAAAGTTACGGCGTGATAAATTTGCCATGTTATTTCCTCCGTTTTCTGGTTTTATTCAAATTCATTCGTATACTCTTTAAATTTATTCTCTTTCGTAATCTTGTAATGAGCCAGTACTCCATCAGTGTCAATATAGAATATGTGAGGCATAGTATTTTCCCCTGGCAGAAGGGTGGACTTGTCCCTGTTTTCGAGCAGTTTGAATTCTGCAGCCAGTTTTGCCACCTCGCTTTCAGGGTCGTTCAGGTCCCCGAATATCCTTGCCCTGCCCTGGCACGTATTCACACATGATGGCACGAGCCCCTGGTCCACGCGATGCCTGCAGAACGTGCATTTGCCGACCCCGAAATCCTTTTCCCTGTCAGGCCTGGTCAGTTTTACATTGGGGTCAGGAGAGCGAACGCCGTACGGACATGCTTCAACGCATTTGTAACAGCCGATACACAGGGACGGCTCTATCAGGATCATACCGTCCGGTCGTTTATACGTGGCGCCTGTCCTGTAGCTCTTCCCCCCGAGTTTTTCCCTGTCTCCTGCCTTGGCCTGCGGACATGCCTCAACACAGGGCGGGACATCCTTCTCTCCTCCGGAGCAGTGGTTACACAGACGTGACATGAAATACTTTTTTGGTTCCGGATACTTGCCGAACTCTATGTTCTTGACAACCGTGTTAAACCTTCCCAGTGCAACTCCATATTCCGACTTGTCTGCAATAGAGCATCCCCTGCAGCCGATACATCTGCGAAGGTCAACAACCATTGCCCAACGTGGTAACTCCTCTTTTGCAGCCGCTGCTGTTTCAGGCAATATGCCTGTTGCTGCAGCCGCTGCGGCAACAACGCCTCCAGTTTTGAGTAGATCGCGACGGGATATGTCTTCTTTCTTTCCCATGATTACCTCCTGTTCCTTAAAAAGTATTTTTTATTCTCATCACTCACTCAGCAAATCAATCAGATCTTCAAAGTTGCCCATTGCAGCATCGAGAAGATCGACTGAATACTTCTGGTTATGGACCCCTCCGCCAGCCTCAACAAGCTGTACATTTTCCTTCGCCTCCTGAAACATTGCCATTGCCTCTTTTAATTTTTCATCAGGCGCCTTGTCCTTTGCATTTGCAAGGGCATCATCAGCCTCCTTCTCAAGCTCCTTTGCCTCCGTCAGCGCTTTATCAACACTGCTCTTCCATTCGTCCACCATCTGCGCTGTCTTCTCAACATGACACCTGGCACATGTCCTGGGGTCACCCTGCATCACTTTCTCACCCTTTACTATCTTCTCATCCGAATGGCATCCAAGGCAGTTGGTATTCACACTGAACATCATACCCGGCATCTCCGAAACATCCCCCCTTTCCGGCCCGGTGAGCAATATCTTCTGAGAAATATGATGGTCGGGATGGCAGGCCTGGCATTCTTTCCTTGCAATGTCTAATGGGTCTGCCTTTTTATCGTGCTCAATTGGCTCATGGCAGTTAAAGCAGCTGGCGTTCTGGCCCGCAACGTGCTTCTCATGCATGAGTTTTTTATTTGATGCCTCCTTCATGACGGGTTCTTCGTTGTCGTGACAGTCCCTGCACTTTTCCTGCTTTACCGCGCCGTTGCCTCTTATATGCTGAAAATGACAGCTATTACAAGGAACCTTATCTTCTTCTATTGTCTGATGGGTGATAAGCTTGGCCCCTGGTTCCGGTGCTTTTTTCTGCAGGGATTTTGTGGGTATTTCATGGCATAGTGAGCATTTAGCCCGTCCTTCGTTGAGTGTTGCGTTTTTAAAATGGCAGAGAAAACATTTCTGCCTGTTGACCTCAAAGTGGTTTTGGCTGGTCTCGCGCTGATGACAGGTAGTGCAGTGTATCTCCTGGCCGTCCACGGATTTGGTATCATCGAAATGGGTTTTATGAATATACGGGATGACCCTTTTTGATTTATCTTCCCTCTCGGATTCTGCAACGGTGATCTTTTTAGTCCAGAACTCTCCTTCCTTTCCCACTCCGCTCATAAGATGGCACTTTGTTGTACAGCTTGCGTCATCGATTCTCGGTTTTTTCCTTACTACCGGTTCGTCCATGTTTAAAATAGTTACAAGCCTTGACATGACTTCCAGTTCAGACTGCATATATTCCATTTCCGTCTTCTTGCCGGAAGCAGTCTGTTCATCTCTCGGTATTTTTTCATGTTCAGGGATGTTGACATCCAGGCTGCCCGGGGGATAATGGCAGTCTACGCAGGACACGTCCCTATGTTTGCTTGCCTGCCAGGAATCATGTGCCTTCTTTATGACTCTGGGATACGTAAGTATGTGGCAGTACCCACAGAAGAACTGGGATTTTAACACCTCAGGTATTTTTTTTGGATACCCCTTTGAATAAATGGAAGCGTCATTTGTCGGGGCTTTTTCCGCAGAATATAATTTTATCGTCGATGCAGGCAATACAAGCAAAATAGCGACTGCACAATATATGAACTTCTTCATGACTTTCTGCACCTCCCTGTTATGGTTACGCATTGATTACTCATTACCTTAATTCCCATGTGCCGAGAAAGGCTTTGGCATATCTCTTTTTTTCGCGGCCTCAAGAAATCTGAGAAGATTCTCCACAGGGGTATCTTTATGGTGATGACAGCCGCTGCATGAATTAGTCTGCTTGTCAACCCCGCCGGCCTTTATGCTCAGTTCAGGGGAAATAAATTGAAATGTATGACTGTGTTCATGCCCTTTGGTTTCCGGCATATGGCACGCAACGCAGCTGCCGAAGGTGTGGATACTATGAGCCGCCCGTCTCTGCAATGTTTTGTGACAATTCATACAGAGGCTGTCAGGAGTAAGTTTCGTCATGGCATTTTCGAAATCTTCTGCCTGGTGAACATTATGGCAGTTCGTACACATAATACCGGCCTTAGCATGTTCGCTTTGCATCCATTCGTTGTATTGCTGGTGATGCTTCTTCCTGTCATCAAGGTTTTCTACGTAGGAGAGATACAGCGGTTTTCCGGGACGGAAGTCATACGCGTAGCTGTATTTCGCCGGTATACCCTTCTTATGGTCTGCAATATTGGCGGTGCTTGAGCCCCAGTTGTGACACTGGCCGCAGACCATGGCGCGGAGACGCCAGGGGAGCTTTGCCGGGTTGATGATATTTTCTTTCTCGTAATTGAAATATTCGCTGGCAGCCTTTACGTGATTGCTGCCCGGACCGTGACAGGCTTCACACCCTATCCCCATATCAACCCAGGTCGTATTAAACGTGTCGCTGCCTTCAACATAATTTATGCGCAGGCCGGTGACATGGCAGCCTCCGCATGTGTATTGCCAGATCCTTTGCGTGCTGCTCCAGTATTCGCCATTTCCAGGGTAGCTCTTTTCCAGCCCGTTCAGGTCATGCCAGGACTTGCTTCTGATGTCCCACTCAACAGGGAGGAGGTGTATCTCACCGTTCGGGAATGTGGTAAGATAGTTCTGCCTCCGTCCGATACCGATGACATTGGTAATTTGATAATCGTGGAACTCCCAGTCAGGCCCCATTGTGTTCACGTAATACCTTCCGTCCTTTATGAACATCCTGGATGTCACTTCTTCTCCGGCGAGCCTGGGCGCCGATTTTGTGACGTTTGTTGTGAATTTATTGTGGATTTCAAAATCACCCAGGATCGTATAATCGCCAGCGGGCTGCATAAACTTGGAATGCAATGTGTTCTTCCAGGTATCATGTTCTTTCCAGTGGCAATCCTTGCACCTGGTTGAGCCGACATAATCAGCCTTACCGAAGAGGGGGACTTTAGTTGCTTCCGCAACGTCAATTCCCTCTGCTTGTCCGGGTGCATAACCCGAGATTTTTACTATGGAAAATAGAACTAAAAATGCCAGAATTACCCATATGCCCCAATAACCGATAATGATGTCTTTCATTTCTCTTGGTTTTTTTGGTCCACTTTTTTCAGGTCTGTTCGGTGACTCCTTCAATTTTTCACCTCCGTGTATCCCTTAATTAAATTTTCTTATTCTCTTTTATGAAAGCCACGGCCAAATGTTTCGGCCATATGTCCGGACTCTGCAAACGCTTCCTTGGCTTTTCCAAAACCACGCCCGAAATCTCTGACTTGATGCATTGGTTTCTCAACTATCTCTTCTACAGGCAATACATTTGTCAGCACGGTATATAGCAGAATTACGATCGCTATTATGCCCAGCGCTACTGTTATCTCTGAAAATGTCGGGATGTACTGAATGTGCCCCATACCGGGGAATAACGGGGCGAGTTGTCCTACTGATACCAAATTAATACGATATGATATTATTGCTATCTGTATTATCGCTCCGACAACCAGCAATCCGTTGGCGGTCCTCCACCTTTTATATAACAGCATGATAAAGGCAGTCACCAACCCCCCGATATTCAGGACAAATGTCGTGATATACCGGGTCGTAATTATATCCCATGTCTCCATTGCCTCCAGTTTGGCGCTGTATCTGAGAATGAAATAGTCAAAGAAGTCAAGGAACACAGTCAGTAACACAAAAAAAGCGAGCAGCTTACCCATGTGGTTATACGTTTCAGGGCCAAGGAGATCCCTTTTTTCAGCTTTTGATATAATTACTCCAGCCATTATCGCGAGTGCAAACCCACTGGCTATTGCTGATATGACGAAATGCACCGGGAGCATCGGGGTGTTCCACATTTCCCTGGCCTTCACTACCCCAAAGATCGATCCTGTGAAGGCATGTACTACCCAGAGGGCATATGGCACCGCAAGGATTCCAAGCCACTTTGATATTGCTGCCTCCCGTGGACTCGCCTTGCCTGTTATTACTTTTATGGAAAAGAAGAGCTCTGCTCCGAGGATTCCCATAAATCCGTAATAGCTTGTTGAGGACACGAGGAAGAGTGATGTCAGGTTGTGCAGGATAATAGGTACTTTCAGCCCCCTGAAGGGAACCCCTAAATCCACAAGTACGAACTGTGTAGCGCCGAAGATACAGACCAGCCCCAGGATAATCGAGCGTATGGCAATCGGCTGATAGTCGTGGCGGCCAAAACCGTGATGTACCAGTCCTACGATTGTTGCGCCGGCGCTTAATCCTATAAAGTATGCCAGCCCGGATATGTATATTCCCCAGGGCACCATATCACTTGAGCCCGTAGGGCCGGGACCGTGAGTTAAATAACGCATCCAGTTGAACTGGCCCACTGCGATAAAGGCCAGCAGAATCGCAATAAAAATATAGAATGACCTGCTTTTATTTTTTAAGGATCTAAATTTTTTCATGCATTATCCCCCTGAGATTATCGAAAGGAGGCAGGGGCCTGTACCACTGCATATTCTTTTCTTTAGGTTTTGTGAGATACCATATGCGGGGTCCTGTATTGAGGACTTCCTTGAGACGGAAATTCCTTTCATTTTCTACCAATTTTCTGACCTCACTGTCAGGATCATTAAAATTCCCGAATGTCCTTGCCTTGTTCGGACATACTTCAACGCATCTGGTAAACTTTCCCCTCCTTGTACGATGGACGCAGAAAGTGCATTTTTCCACGACACCATGTCTTCGCATGGGCACAAGGGGATTTTGACGGTCATGTGGTACATGGGGCTCCCACCAGTTGAACCTGCGGGCGCCGTAAGGACATGCAGTCATGCAGTACCTGCAGCCTATGCATTTGTCGTAATCTATGAGTACATAGCCATCAGGGTCTTTGTATGAAGCCCCTGTCGGGCAGACCTGCACGCAAGGGGCATTATCGCAGTGATTACACTGAACAGGCATGTACCATTTGTCTTTACGAAGTTTTGTGTAATACATAGTCGTTCCCCTGCCCATCATTTCAGGAGAAGCGAAGTGTCCTGTGGTGCCTGTGGCTGATTCGGTCTCAAATACCATAATATAAGGAGGAGAAATGGTGTCAGGGACATTGTTTTCACGCTTGCAGGCATATGCGCACCGCCTGCAGCCCATGCACTTTCCGAGGTCGATTACCATACCGAATTTTGCATTTGTGACAGGCTTGGGCACATATTCAACCTTACTGTGCTGTCCGGTCCCGAATATCTGTCCAATAGCGTCTCGAAGCACCTTTAACGGTTCAGGCATGAATGTGCTGGCCCCTGCTACGCTGGCGAGTTTAACAAATTCTCTTCTGTTTATTTTTTTCATTTATGTTGTCTGTCCAAAATATAAGATTGTGTTGCGATGCTGATTCCCTGGCATTACATAAATCTGTGTATACACTTAATGGGTAACCCGGTATTCCCGTAGTCTGATGAGCGCAAACAAGAAAATATAAAGCTGGATTCCGCCTTAAGGACTGCCCCGGAATGGCAGATAACTTCATGTTAAGCTCCTTTTTTCGCAATGACATCAAGAAATGGCTTGAAAAGATCTAACGGCAAAGGTATCGGTGCTAATACTGTCGCCTTACTCTCTGTGGCGACTTCTACCATCGTCTGGAGGTACCTGAGCTGCAATGCAATAGGTTCGGTCCTGATTATTGATGCAGCATCGGCAAGTTTTTCGGCTGCCTGATGTTCCCCTTCCGCATGGATGATCTTTGCCCTTCTTTCCCTCTCAGCTTCCGCCTGTCTCGCAATCGCCCTCTGCATCGTTTCCGGCAGGTCAAGGTTTTTTACCTCAACATGGGTAACCTTTACTCCCCATGGTTCGGTCTGCTGATCTATGATATGTTCTAGTGTTGTGTTTAGCTCATCTCTTTTGGCAAGTATTTCATCAAGATGGCTCTGGCCTAACACGCTCCGCAGGGTAGTCTGGGATATCTGTGATGTAGCGTACTGGAAATCTTCAATTTCCGTTACGGATAACCCTGGATTAACAACCCTGAAATACACGACAGCGCTGACCTGCACCGACACATTGTCTTTAGTAACTGCGTCCTGTGTAGGCACCTCAATAGTAACAGTCCGCAGGCTTACCTTGATGAGCTTGTCAATAATAGGAATGACCATGATGAAACCGGGGCCTTTCACCGGCATTAACCTGCCGAGCCTGAAGACGACCCCCCTCTCATACTCCCTCAAGACATAGACTGAAACCGTAAAAAAGTAAACACCCAGTATGATCGCCAGTAATAGGCCTATTGAAGTTGTTTGTGGCATTTTAATCCTCCTTTAGTCTGATTAATTCTTCATTAATGAGAGCGTTAAACAGATTAATTCCGGTATACAACTGTCCTTTCTTGCTTTTCCTGTAGTACCTGATGAAAAGTTAATTCTGAAATTAGTTTCAGTAACTGATTTCAGTGGTTAAAACGCAAATACGATACCAGAATGTGTTTTGCGGGAGGTTATAAGATTTTATTTGGGGGACGAAATCGCTGAACATCAATGGAAGAGGTAAATAATAAGTTAGGGAATGCATATCTATTGATGAGTTGAGCCTCTTTTTATATGCAATGTGACATTTCTCATGTTGATATGCAATGATTTTTAGAGGCTACTTCTGACGAATAAAGGCCAATGAGCCGATTTTTTATTGAATTGTACAGAAGGTGTACAATGTTGTACAGAAAAAGTCCATTTATGTACAGATCTTTCTCAGATGTACTGTTGCGGCCCCGAACTTGATTCGCAGTATAAGTTTTCTTTAATCAGAGGGAGGAAATGTGTAGAATTTAAATTACCGTATTTTTTTAATCAAAAAATATTTTCTATCTGTCATTCAATAGGAAACTTATCAAAATCTACCATATTGCCCCATTCACCCCATGAGCCCAAGTAACTTTTGACATTAGCGTACCCGAGCATATGTTTAAGAACGAAAAACGTGGTCGCTGTTTTCATGGCACCCTGGCAGTATACGATGATCTCCTTGTCTCTGGTGACGCCTTTTGCTTCATAGATAGCCGTGAGATCCTTATCTGATTTTATCGTTCCGTCATTATTGAAATTCATAATAAGGGAATCTAAGTTAACGGCTCCGGGGATATGTCCTACCCTAAGGTTTTGTTCTCGATTTATTCTCCCATTATATTCATCAGCACTACGGGTATCCACAAGAACTACTTGGGGATCTGTCAGACGCTTTAACACGTAGCCCGCATCAACTCTCATGGATTTGTCGGGAGCCCCGGCCTCATATCTGGTCGGCTTTAGCGTGGTGGACTCCCCCGATACTTTCAGACCTTCCCTGCTCCATTTCTCAAGTCCACCATCCAGATAGCTGACCTTCTCATGCCCGAAATATTCCATAAGCCAGAACGCGCCAAGGGTAAAAATAGTCTTGCCTTCATACCCATATAACACAACATGATCATTTTTATTAATTCCCAGTTTACTCATCATTGACTCAAAATTGTCCTTGTCGGGCGGCACCCTGCCGACTCCGATAGTACCCATCAGGGTTCCCATGTCAAGATATGCCGAACCTGGAATATGCTTCTTCTGATAGTCCGCCTTCCTGGAAGGCCACTCGTCCACGAATATTATTTTAATTTCCGATTTATTCATGTTGCCTGCAAGCCATTGTGTTTCAACAAGTGCAGGGAACCTTTTGCCCGCTGAAGTTTCACATGTTCCATATCCGGGCGGCAAACCACTTATGCAGAATATCATCAATGCAACTATTATTATTTTTTTAATTTTCATTTTTATCCTCTTCACATCCTGCCGTTATTACGCGACTCGATTATAAAGCCCGGTACGCAATAACGTGCGTATTTATCTGGTTAAACCATCACATAGGAATAATGATACCATAAAAGGTTATCCCGGTACATTACTCGCAATGCGCCTTCCTTAAAGGTGCGGGTAAGGAAGAGGGGCAACGTGACAGCGGCACACAGGGAGAAAGGGTAGAAGCAATATAAGGGAATTATTTATCTTTGTTTCACTATGTGCCTTTGCACATGCCTTAGATGAGATAACACCGTGTGTCGGATATTCTACTCAGATATGATGTTGTAGTCCTGAATTTTTTTCCTTAGGGTGACCCTGGAAATACCAAGAAGCTCGGATGCATGGAGCTGATTCCCTTTTGTTGCACGGAGCGCCTTTTGAATCAACCTCTTTTCTACGTCTGCAATTATGGAATGATACATGTCGGGTGTGTTGTTTGTTTTCACTGCCATATCAAACATTCCGTCTATTACCTGGTGAAGTCCATGAGAAGCTTTTATTGAAGGCCCCGTGTCCAGGACACGGTCACTCGGCTCCCTTTCTGTTGTCTCAGTATCAAAAATAAGGTCACCCGCGTCAAGGATTTTTCCCCCCGCAATTACGACGGCCCTTTTTATTACATTTTCAAGCTCTCTCACATTGCCCGGCCATTGATGTGAGATAAGCAGGTTAATTGCATCCTGAGAGAATCCTTTAATTGGTTTTCCTATACCTTTCAGTGCCCTTGAAAGGAAGTATTCTGATAGACTCGGGATATCTTCTTTTCTTTCTCTAAGAGGGGGGATAAGTATCGAAAAAACATTCAGCCTGTGAATCAGGTCCTCCCTGAACCTTCCTTTCTTTGCCTCGGAGAGGAGGTTTTTATTGGTCGCGGCGATTACTCGCACATCCGTCCTGATCGTTTCATTACTTCCCACGCGCTCAAAACTGCCGTCCTGCAACACTCGAAGCACTTTTGCCTGTGTTGCAAGGCTCATGTCTCCAATCTCATCAAGGAACAGGGTCCCTTTATCACACTGTTCGAACCTGCCGAGCCTTCTCTTGTCAGCCCCTGTAAACGCCCCTTTTTCACAGCCAAATAATTCACACTCAATTACGCCCTCAGGAAGTGCGGCACAATTGACCGCCATAAACGGACGCCCCTTTCTATGGCTGTGGTTGTATATTGCCCGCGCGACTAACTCTTTCCCTACACCACTCTCTCCGGTTATAAGTACGGACACATCTGTATCAGCAACCTGACCCACCATTTTGCATACATCAAGGATGGCCTTACTCTTCCCCACAATGGTTTCCTCTTTATCTGGATCTGAAACTTTGTTCGTCCCATCACAGTAGGAAACCGCCTTCTGAAGCCTTGCCGATGCAAGCGCCTTTTCAATAACCTCTTTCAGCTCGTTACCGTCCAGTGGCTTTGTGAGATAATCAAATGCCCCTTGCTGCATAGCTTCTATAGCAGTGTCGGAATACCCGTAAGCGGTCATTATAATTACAGGAATGTTTTTTGTTATCACCTTAATCTTTTTAAGAGCCTCTATCCCGCTCATACCGGGCATATTAATATCAAGGAAAACAACATCGACACCAATATAACTTGTTTCGAGAACATTCAGGGCCGACTCCCCGTCCTCGGCAGTTAAAATTCTGTACTCATCTTCAAACATCACCTTGAATGAATATCTCACAGTCTTTTCATCATCTACGATCAGAATAGATGGCTTCATATTGGCAACTCCACTATTACGGTTGTACCGATTTTTGGCGTCGATTTAATATTAATATTGCCTGAGTGGTTTTTCACTATTTTATACGTTAGCGCGAGTCCCATACCGGTACCTTTATCTTTTGTCGTGAAAAAAGGGTTAAAAATATTATCAATATATTTCCCGGGAATTCCCACCCCGGTATCTTTAATCATGGTCGATACACAACCATTGACGGCTGATGTCTCTATACGAAGTGTCCCGCCTTCCTCGTCCATTGCCTGTATCGCATTAAGGACGATATTAATAAAAACCTGCTTGAGGGCATCATTGTTTCCTTTAATTGCAGGCAGTTCGGGTGAAAATTTCTTGCTTAGTTGTATCACAGATTGTTCCATCATTGGCCTGGTTATCGTTGTAACTTCTTCAAGAATATCATTAATGTTCACATCTTTTTTTTGAGCCTCCTCCGGTCTCGTAAAGGCCAGAAACTCTGTGATAATACGATCAATCCTGTTTATCTCCCCCTGAATAATTGCGAAGTTTTTACTGGACAGTGCCTGTTTTTTTTGCTCCAGGGCCTGCAAAAGCATTTTGATGGAGGAAAGGGGATTCCTTATTTCATGTGCAACGCCAGCGGAGAATTCTCCAATGGCGTAGAGCTTTTCTGTCCTAACAAGATTTTCTTGAGCTGCCTTTATATCATCAATAACTTCCTTGAGTTTCCGAGACATCTTGTTAAAAGAAAGGGCCAGCTCTTTTATCTCACCCTCTCCCTCCACAGGGACCTCAACCCCCAATTCACCCTCTGCGATCATTTTTACCCCTTTATTAAGAATAATGACCGGTCTCAGGATCTTTCTTGCCATCCAGAGTCCTAATAAAATACCGATAACAATGACAGCTGCTGCAAAGCGATAAAGCTTATGTATTACATTTTCGAGCGTCATGTGAAGGAATGTTTTTGTTATGCTCATCCTGAGAAATCCTATAGTGCCAAGATGTTCGTCATACACAGGTAAACTCAAATGATACACAAGTGAGGTATTGTCTTCCTGGATATGCACGCTCATTACTGAATCTTCAAAGCTGAATGGCGGAAGTTTCATTTCTTTCACATCAGGATTTTTATAGGCGTTAACCACTAATTCTTTATTTTTATCATAAACCTCAGCGTAAACAACAGGACTTTCCTTAATATTCATGGTGCCCTTTAGGAGTGAATATAGCTTGTCACGTTCTTCATGAATAAGTGGCTCGGTCACTTCGTGGGCCATTAATTCAACAATATACCTGCCTTTATTCTGCAGCTCTGTTTCCAGGGTATTTCTTTCCTCTATCAGTATCAACCAGCCAACAGTGATTGTTGCAACAGCAACGACGACAGCGATGGAGACGGAGATCCGGAAGGCAATGCTGCTGATAATTTTTTTTAAATCCATTTTTATACTAGTGCTTGCCTTGCCTGTACCGCATTTCCGTAGAGAGAGGGATCAGGCTGACTATATGTATTAATGTGAAGTTTCTTCAGAATCTCGTTACCTTCGGGAGCAGGTATCATCTTAAGAAGTGCATTAACCATGACCTGTTTCTTTGATTCATCCACAGGGGGAGATGCCATTGCTGAAATGGCAGGGACCGGATTGTTTTTCTGAGCAGCAGATACCCTGACCGCATTGACCATGATGATAAAAAGCGACAGAGATATTGTATCTTGAGATTCATCATATTTTAATGCTCGATACAAACATTTTTGCATATGAAGATGGTAACAAGCAGCGCCAGAATGATTATTTTGAATTTATTCAAATTAATCCGTTCTGTATTATATCAGATTGCCTATTTCTGAGTTAATATATTGGGATTTTTTACCAATACATAGCATGAAGGTGTTTACCCGTCTGAAAGTTAACATAACTATCACTGCCTTCTGAAATAGGCAAGTATGTTGATTGGGAAATGGAAGAACGCACGTCAATCGACTTGCCCACCGGGAGACGTTATCTTGAAAATGTGGGGAGGGAACGTATTGTACCACCCCCTCAAAAAGGCCGATAATAACCGGACAAAGGATGCAAAACCGCTTGGTATATCAGGGGACTCCCTGAGATATACCATGCAGAAATTCAATCTTTTCTGATAGTTGTCCAGTTGGACGATAGCGGCAATGATGGAAAATATATGCCCTGTATTTTTTTTCATTATTTAGTTATAAGTCTATCCCCTTTTGCAATGAAAATGATATACTAAGATCTCATGGCGTTATCTTGCCTAACACATATAAATTATTCTGAGTTGTAATATATAACTGCGTATATTAACAGAAGGGTACGTCAAATGACCAAGCCGGTCAGGAGTCGGGGTGGACGCATTTGATTATTAAATCCTTTATCTTATATTAGGTTAAGAGCTTGATAGCCCCAGTTTTGAGATGAATTGCCTGTGTGTCTTAATGCTGGCATGTGAATTGCTTTTTTAAATATGATAATCCCATCATAATGATTGCTTAATTTTTAAGCTAACATGAAAAAGGAGGTGGCTCACACAAAAATGAAATCAAAACAAAAAACAAAGGAGGTAGCTAAGATGAGAAAAACAATTATGGCAGTATTGCTGGCGCTTCTTTCCATAGCGCTGGTGAGCGTATCTGCGAATGCGGCAATAACAGGTCATTGCAGTGATTGCCACACAATGCATAACAGTCAGGACGGCGCACCTGTGGATGGTGCGGGACCGAATGATAATCTGACAAAATTCAGTTGTGTTGGTTGCCATAGCGGAGCTGTTGCAGCCGCACCCAATGTCTTTGGTCAATTAGCTGCAGCAAGGACAGCAGGAGGTACATTTAATTCGAATATAGTTGATGCTGCAGCTACAGACTATCACAAGGTTCATAACGTGAGAGACATATCATGGTCAAACGATGAAGTTGAGCTTTTAAACATCACCCCTGGTGCAGAAGGAGGTGGTTTTACAGAACCGGTAGGTGCTGCTGAATTGACATGTGCCGGAGCATTAGGCTGTCACGGCCAGGCTTCAGGCGGATTCAAGGGATTTCATCACAATGGGTATCCGAATGCATATCGTTTCCTCAGATTCAATGACGGCGCAGGCGGTTATACGGATATCCAGGGAAAAGGTTCGCCTGACCGGGAGTTAGGTGGTGCTACCGCAGCAAATCACAATGTGTATTATGCCCTTCTTAATGATAGTGTTGCCACCAGAGATTCTATCAGCAGTCTCTGCTCCTTGTGTCATGGCGTTTTTCACGGGGCGACTGACACCTCATCTACATCTCCGGGGACTTCTCCATGGAAAAGGCATCCGACCGATGTTGCGATTCCTACAGCATGGGACGCTATTGGCGCAGGTGTTACCATTGACTACAACGTAACACCTTTCGGGTTTAACGGTGCTGACTATACAGCAATGACTCCCTCAACTGCCTATTCAGCAACCTTATCAGACAATCCGAGAGTAATATGTGTATCATGCCACAGGGCCCATGGATCTGATAACAATGATCTTTTAAGATTTGACTATGCTGGTCAGTCGGCGGGCGGTGGAGGCACAACAGGTTGTCTTGCTTGCCATACGGCAGTGAGGTAGGAATTTATAAAAAAGGAGCCGGGTATGTTACCGGCTCCTTTTTAGCTTCATTCATGGAAGGTACGATTATGGACAACACATATTTCAGTAAAGGAAGGCTCCTTGTAGTTTGCTGTGCCACCATCATATCACTATTTCTGACAGGCATCCCTTTTTCGCTTTTTGCCGCGATTACCGGGGAATGTTCCAACTGTCACACCATGCACAACAGTCAGGATGCTGCAGTTATGGCAGATTACGGGGCAGACGGTATGCCATGGAAGGGTTCAGGTCCGTATAATGCCCTTACCCGCGGTGACTGTCTCGGTTGTCACGGAATTGGTACTTCCAAAATTGTAACCATAGGCACGAGCGAAGTCCCTCAGGTGTATCATACTGATGCAACCGGTGATCTGGCAGGCGGCAACTTTGCATATATACTCGGTACGAAGGGAAGCGGTGCATCTGATGCCAAGGGACATAACGTTGTGGAAATCGGTAAACCTGAAAGTATATTAACAAGGCCCCCGGGACACCATTCCCCCGACAACATAGGGGTCAATATTACCTGCTCAGGAGTAAAAGGCTGTCATGGGAAACGCGATTCAGGGGAAATTTTAAAGGGTGCTCATCATAAGAACGTAGATGGGAAGCTTGATACCGCTGATCAGGCATATAACAGCTACAGATTTCTCTTTGGGGTGAAGGGCTTTGAGAATACCACCGGTTCCTATAAATGGCAGAACTTTGATAAAGATAATCATAACGAGTACTTTGGGGCAATTACCCCTATAACGTTTGGTGGTAATTGCACAGTATGCCATACTGCTCAGGGCGTGCAGCCTACCAATCACACAATTAGTGGATTCTGCGGGACATGTCATAGAGAATTCCACACGGTTGAGGGCATTGGCGGCGATATTAGTACACCGTTTAAGAGACATCCCACCGACGTGGTCCTGCCCGCCAGCGGTGAATATGTAAATTATAACGGCGTGGGCAATCAATATAGTGTAGAGGCCCCGGTGGCAAGGACTACGGTTCCCAATTCAATCGGTAACACGGTTACCCCTGGAACAGATGCGGTAATGTGCCTCTCGTGCCATATGGCACATGCTTCAAATTACCCTGATATGCTAAGGTGGGATTACAGTACGATACAATTAGGCGGTTCCGGGGGCTGCCTTATATGCCACACGTCAAAATAGAATACGCAATAATTTTGTTAGGTAAAGAAGCCCGGCTGTCTCTGTTTGCTTGGCTTCTTTAATTTAGTGCGCTGCGGGTCAGGGTTGCTTTAATTAAGGTGACTCTCTTTGCCAGAANNAGCAATTATTTTTAATTAAATAACGGTACGGCCCAATTTGTGATATCTCACCTGAAATATATAAATAAAAGTATAAGTGCATTGAATTCCCGTGCAACTTATTGCTATTATTTAAAACTTGATCCGACAATTCGCTATAACATCTCAATATAGTAAGCGACGCTTAACATAAGAAACATACAGGGAATATCAATCGCCACCTTAAAAAGTTGATACTTTTTGCAGGGCGCATGTAAATTGCATGTTGTACCCATAATGGAAAAGAAGCCAAATCAAGTGAAAATCCGTTTAAAGAGGATAAGGTATTTAATTTTCTCTGTTCTTTTTGTGCTGTTGTTGATGCCTTCTGCTCCGGTAGCCCAGCAGCCTGGTTCTGGGCTTATCACCTATCAGGAGAGTATAACTACTGACGAAGAAGACAGAAAGCTGGTGCTGCCCTCGTTTATCTATGCGGACTTATTAACAAGTGAGGTTTATGTCGTTGATGGCAAGGGGAGAATTATCATATTTTCATCCGAGCTGTTTCCGTTAATTACTCTTGGCAAAAAGGACGGAGTTGAGGCGCCTCAGGGGTTGACCGTAGATGCCAACGGCAATCTTTACATCGCCCAGTCCGTGTCAAAGAGCAATCCGAGAAACAGGATTTCGGTATACAATGCGTGCCTGAAATGGGAGCGGGACATCTATTTGGAGGACTTTGAGGGAAGCGGATCATTTGCCCCTTATCGCCTTGCAATGGATAAGAAAGGGAATCTTTATGTGACCGCAAGCCATTTTGCCGGTTTACTTTATATAGATACAATGGGACGTATTATTGATATTATTGCGCCTGAAGAGAGAGGGGAAAAAGTTAAATTGCACAATGTGGTTATTGATAAGGCAGGCAGAATATATGTTGTCAGTGAGGATGAGAGTCGTATATATGTATATGATGAAAATAGAAAGTTTATGTATAAATTTGGTGAAAAAGGAGGAAGCACCGGCAAACTCAGCAGGCCCAAGGCCATTGGGGTCGATGATCGCACAGGCAGAAACTATGTGGTCGATTATATGCGCCATACAGTAACTGCATATGACAAAGAAGGCAATTATCTTTTTGAGTTTGGAGGGCTTGGATGGAGCGAGGGATGGTTCCAGCACCCTATTGATTTAGCGCTTGACAGCAAAGGCAGGATTTTTGTGGCAGATTTATTTAATCAGCGCATACAGGTGTTTAATTCCTGGTAACGTATGAATATTGAGCTTCCCGCAACAGACAAACGTTTCGGATTGTTTATCATGTAGGCGACGACGGCAATCTAATGTGTTCGGGTTATGTGACACTCCTGCTTCCCGTGACTATGCTGTATTGGATGTTTATGGGAATGACTACTTATATAAAAAATATGACGCATGAAAGTAGCTGGAATGGTTAATAAAAAACATATCTCAGGATTCTGGTTTTTAGTGTTGCTCCTGGTGCCGGTGATTATCTTTCCGGGCTGTGTGACAACGGAGGAACTGGCAAGTCAGCCTGAGACGTATAGGTGTCAGGTTTCCCTCTTTTTCAGCGGCCCTGCTATTGCCGAGAGGGACATTTCATTTGAGCTGGCGGCAGTCAATATCGTAGCAGAGGACGGGACCTCCAGGGAAATCATGAACACTCCGCTCAATATCAATTCAAATGATGTAAAAAACCGTCAAATTTTCGTGGGTCAAAAATCTTTGCCTGAAGGAAAATACGGAAAACTTCGCTTAGTAATAAAAGAAGCTTCCATCAGCAAAAAAGGAAAATCATCACATTTGGCACTTCCCCCCGAGGGAGTGGAGATAGGCATTGATGTTTCCTTAAGAAGAAATCAGAGTACGACATTATTCCTGAACTGGAACGCGGATGCGTCTGTTCAGGAAGAGTATCTTTTTAACCCTGTATTTACAGTAAAAAGTCAGGTCCCGGAATTAAGTTCACTGCTTATTTATGTAACGAATGAGGATTCGGACAATGTCTCGGTCATTAACAGGGAGTCTGGTGAGATAGCCGCGACGGTATTGGTGGGAAATAAGCCGAGGGGAATTGCGACTTCAATGAAGGGAGAGCATCTTAAGGTGTATGTGGTGAATTCGGCCTCAAACAGTATCTCTGTCATCGACCCCACAACTAATAAGATAGAGAATGAAATCCCTATCAGGTTCGGCAGACAGCCGGAGGCCATAGCGGTAGCAGGCATATCATCTGAAAGGGAACTGATATTTGTTGCCAATTACGGCTCCAATACGGTTTCCATGGTGGATGGGGCAACATATCAGGAGCTCGAGAAAATAGATGTAGGGCGCGGCCCCATAGCAATCGCGACAGACCCGCCGGCAGAGAATCTTGCGGGATCAAGGTTTCTCAGCTTTGATGATATAAACGTATTAAGAAGTTACAGGGAAAGGTTCTTTAATGTATATGTAGTTAATCAGAATTCCAATAGTGTCTCGATTGTAAGGATTGACGCAGTGGCAAAGAAGAGTATGGAGGTTATTAATCTGAATGTGGAATGGAGACCTGTTGCACTGAGCGTGGATTACCAAAGAGGCAAGGTGTATATTGCCAATTATGATTCTGACAAACTGTCGGTTATCGATATCCCGAAAACAGTAAAGGGTATTACCTCAGATGCGGTCAGCACCATTAATAATGTGGGATTTTCTATAATAGGGGTCATTGCGGATCCTGCCTTTGACAGGGTGTATCTCTTAAAGGAAATCCCCGGTGAGGTAGTGATTATCAGACCCTTTACAGAAAGCCTTGATACCCTCAGGACGGTGATGCCCCCGGTAATGGGGACTATTACCGTAGGAAGTGCCCCAAGATCAATCGTGTTAGACCCCGAGGGCAGAAAGCTGTATGTCGTGAACAGGGGATCAGATAATATATCGGTTATCGATAAAACAACAAAAAATCAAGAGCAGAGTATCCCTGTAGGCAAGAGGCCTTATGGTATAACAATTTTTGATAAATGATGCATTCTCCAAGGTGTATAAAATCAGAATTGCGGATATCACATTTCATGTCCCGGATTATTATTGTGTGTAGAACTGAAATATTAATTCCCGGACAAAAAGATGACCTATGAGGATCATGGTATGGTATATTGCAATCCTCATACTATCAGTTTTTTTACTAAACTCTTTTGCGTATGCCCAGGGATTGAACGGATATTTTGACTTAAATAATAATACCTCAAAACAGTATGAGGACGGTGAAAGGACGTCGTCTTCCAGAACATTCAACCGGAATTTATATCTTAATGTGCAGGAGCCGATTACGCCAGTGCTTTCTTATCAATTTAATCTACGGTCAAATTTTCTTGATTCCGAGACAAGGGACTCCCTTGATACGACTTCGAAAAGATACGTCAGGTCGCTCGAACCGGCACTGGATTTGATTCTTGGGAATCCCACCTATAGTTTTAACGGAGGGCTACGCCGGAGGGAACAGTGGTCTGCAGCGCATATGAATAATGATAACAGAAAGACATATGAATATTACTATGCCAGATTCATCCTGTCACCCGAGGCCCTGCCCTCTTTGACCCTTCAGGTAGACAGACAGAAAAATTATGATTATCTTTCCCACAGGGCAGTAGACGACAGTAACACAGTATATGCTATTAACTCGGCGTATGAGTTGCCTTCCAGAGACCTGAAGTTCAGATATACGCTCAATTACTCATACACGGTAGACAAGACCCCGTTGATTCTTACAAACAAGACGTTAAGTGATAATTTTACCGGCACCTACGCCATTGGATATGCCGGCCGCTTCTGGGAAAATAAGGCTGACTACTCTCTGGGTTATCAGGGGGATTATTCAAGGTACAAGAACACGCAGTTTGTTTCGCAGACGGGGAAGGTCCTGAATGAGAGAATCCCTTTTGGCGGGCTTTATATCTTTGATACTATACCTGTTGATCCTACTAAAGGGCCCTTAAATCCTGAAAATGACCTCATTAATAATAATTATATTACACCGATAACAAGTATAAATATTGGACCAGTTATACCCGCGACTGACCATACCAATCATAATATCGGCATTTGGGTTTCACCTGAGAAAGCGGTAGACAGGTTATATATTTATGTTGATAAAGATGTAAGCAATGATATAAATCTCGGGAATATCAGCAACTGGCAGGTTTATAAGAGCAATTCTAATAATACAGAAACGGTATGGACATGGATAGACTTAAAAGAAGTAATGATTGTTCCAGTAGAGGGTCTTACCAGCAATAATATATTCCGCTACGAGATAATATTTTTGACCGAACAGAACGCGTCCTATTTTAAGGCCGTTAACCTGGCCACTGTTGACTCTATAAACGTAGCACTGAACGAACCGGTATATGTAACGGAAATTGAGGCCTACGGCACAGATACCGTGTCTGACAATAAAAGCAGTGAAGCATATAATTACTTTACACAGCAACTTTATTTCAATACCAATTATAGGCCCACAAGCAAACTAACCCTCGCACTAAATTATTCTATAGACAGATCAGACCAGAATATGGTTTCGCTGGTAAATTCTTTATTAGGTATTGTTGAAAATATCTTCACTGATTCTTTCAGAGGCGATAAATGGAATTTCACAAGCAATGTCACAAGGGGCTACGGTGCGTCTTCTACGTGGCTGACGCACAGGTTTCTTACCACCTCATTCCGTGTGCAACGGAATGAATTCTTTGACAATATAGAGGAGACGGATTTTATTTCAAATTCCTACAATCTCTCTTTTCTCACTGAGCCCCTGCCGACCCTCAATGCGAATTTATCATTAACCAGAAGTGACAATTACAGTTTCAGCGAGAAAAGCTCTACCAATGATTCCATACTGTTAAGTGTCGGTTCCCGACTTTACCGGGACCTGAACATGATTACCGATATCATTTATACCCGGGCATATTCATTTGCGAGTGAGACCACCTCTACCACCCGACAGGTCAACGGCATAATCGACGCGCTTCTTACCCGGAAATTGTCAGGTAACTTTACGTACCATATCAGCCGGACCCTGTCTGACGGGACTTCGGCAGATTCAAAGGACGGGGCTGTTTTTATTACGTACCGACCCGGGAAGTTAATCAATGTTTCAGGCAATTTTAAAATTGCTGATAATGACGGTGACACAACAACTACAGAAGGGATGCTGTTGGACTGGCTTCCCCTGCCTGCCGTCAGATTGAATGCAAACTATCAGCATAGTAATTCAGAGCCGGGACCTGTGAAGGCTGATACGATTAACGGGTATATCATATGGTATGTAACAAAGTTTGCGGATGTCCGCTTTATAAACAGTTACACAAAACAGGTTGACGATATAAAGACAGAAATTTACAGTATGAGCGGACGCTTAAATTGCAGATTCTGAAGATGTAACATATAATACAGGACAACTGCCTGTAAAATAAAATAAACTTGCATGTGCAGACGCGGGACGGAAGGCGTAAGTGTCATCGCAGCAGTCAGTTAAATTCTTAAACGTGTATTTTTTGATGTGTGATTCAGGAAAGACAGACAAGAGGAAAGATCATGACTGATCCAGTAACCAGAAGAACATATGGCCGGTTTCAGATATATGGATTGTCGGTCCTTTGTTTTTTAATATGGTCTGTAGCGGGGTGCAGCAGCAACAACTTAAAGCAGTTTGTCCGGCCCAACTATGACATAAACGCGGTTAAGACCGTAGCGGTGCTGCCTTTTAGGAACTTGACGTCAGACAATTATGCGGGGGAAAAGATCAGAAGCAAAATAAGCATTGAGCTCTTATCCCGTGGTGTGAATATTATTGAGCCGGGTGAAATTTTTTCCGTCATGCAGGAACTGAAGATTAAATCCGTTGACTCTATGCGTAATAATGATATGGTCAGCGTAGGAAGCATGTTGAAAGTTGACACTGTTCTTACCGGATCTGTGGAGGCATTCGGGATAAGCAGGGGTATTACGGTTTCGTACCCCGAGGTGTCTGTCCATCTGGTAATGTTTGACACGATTACCGGGAACATTGTCTGGTCAGCATGGCGCACAAGCGGCGGTGCTAGTTTCTGGACCAGGCATTTTGGTGCGGAAGGCAGCACCCTCGATAACGTATCAGAAAGGGTAATTAAAGAAGCCTTTGATGCGTTATATGGTCATTAAGCTGCCTGTCGGAAGACGGTTTGAATTAATAACGGCGGGCAGAGAGTAATATTCATGTTGATGGATGGAAATTGATACTTGATGAATAAAAGGAGAAATAATATGGGGTTATTGAAGAAATATGTATGGGGATTAATTATTTCAATCTTGTTTGTCGTTTCGGGATGCCGCAGTGAGATCCCGGTTTATCATATGAGCGAGGATATAGATTTCAGTTTTTACAAGAGAGTAGCGGTTGTCCCTTTTGATAATCTGACCAATGACAAGTATGCTGACGAGATCGTGAGGCAGGTGGTTGTGAGTGAGCTTCTGGCTTCGGGCCTTGTTGATGTTGTATTCCCTGGCGAGGTCAAGAATGCCATTGCCGAGTTGGGCATCAAATCTGTTTCAACACTGACTGCCAACCAAATAAAGGCGCTGTCTAATAACCTTAAGGCTGAGGCATTAATTGTGGGCGCAGTGGAAGAATACGGCGAGGTGAAGATGGGGAACATCTCTGCGCCCCAGGTTACTATCAGTTTAATGATGGCGGATGCGAACACCGGTTCCATTGTATGGTCCATAACAAAAACTCGCGGAGGCGCAAGTTTTATGGCGCGGCATTTTGGAGCAAGGCACGAAACGCTCAGTGAAACAGTACTGCTGCTTGTAAGAGAATCCATCAGGACTCTTTATAAGCAATAATTTGTCATTGCCTTATAGTCAGCAGGTCACAGCCACGTGGCATGTAATCTGATTGGTCGAAAGACTAAAAAACTACCATGGTCAATATGCAAATAACAAAGGCCTCTGCCCGGGGAGAGATGTAGTGAAGAAAGGACTTATTGTCGTCATACTATTGGTTGCCGGGGCCCTGTTTTTATATGTATATTCAGGAAAAAGTCAGAGAAGCGCAGCTCCGGCATTCAACAGCAAAAAAATAACTCCGGAGAAGAAACCACGGACAGTGTCTGCAGAGAGTTCCTCCGGTTTCGTTGATGCACACTCAAGCACCGCTGAAGACATTAAAGAGCTTCTTCCGGTCAAAGAAACTGCCAAAAATCCTTCAAACGACGCTATTCATAAAAAAGAGCCCTCGATACAAGCGGAAGATAGATTAAAAGCTGTCCCTGTTATGGAAGATATATTGGGAAAAATAGCACAGCCGTCGAATCTTGGAGAACACGTTACTCCAATGACAACTAAAATAAAAGATGAAGCCGTGCCTCCAGGAAAAGAGATAGTACGGTCNNGAAGGTGAGCCTGTTGCTGAGGAGATAATCACACCTGAGGATAAGCCGGACATTATACAGGAAGAAAAAAAGGTTCCCATAGCCCGGGAGGAAGTAAAACAACCAATTACAGACAGGACATTGGTCGGGGAAGAGACCGGAGTTGTGGAAGGAAAAACAGAGACTCTACCTGCCGGGGGATTGATAATAATTCCAGGAGAAACGGCCGCACCTGCCCCTATCGAACTGCCGTCCGTGGGAACAGGGGATATTGTGTCTGAGCAGCCGAAAGACCTGCCTTTGGAAACAGCTAAGAAA
>DKBK01000056.1 GCA_002451135.1 Nitrospiraceae bacterium UBA6902 | reverse complement strand
GGATGGGATGCCCGTCTGCATTCACCTGCGATAAGAGACAGTGTAATAAAGGGGATAACCGGATCCGGTATTGATGTTATTGACCTCGGAATGTGTCCGACCCCGCTTCAGTATTATTCTCTTTATACTCTTCCACTTGATGGAGGGGTGATGATTACGGGAAGCCATAATCCTCCTGAGTTTAACGGTTTTAAACTGAGTGTGGGAAAAGGCACGATTTTCGGTGATTCGATACAGGAAATCAGAAAGATCATTGACGCTCAGGATTTTAAATCAGGGACCGGCACAGTAGAATATTATCCAGTCATTGAGCACTACATTAATTATGTCAAAGATAAATTCGATAGTCTCAAAGGGATAAAGGTCGTTGTAGATGCCGGGAACGGCACCGGGGGCATCGTTGCACCAAAAATCATGAAGGCCCTCGGCGCAGACGTTGTCGAACTTTATTGTGAGCCTGACGGCAACTTTCCGAACCATCATCCTGATCCTACTCTGGAAGAGAGCCTTGTTGATCTGATTGCCAGGGTGAAGCAGGAAAAAGCCCATGCCGGGATCGGATATGACGGTGATGCGGACAGGATAGGGGTAGTCGATGAAGAGGGCAATGTTATCTGGGGCGACAGGCTCATGATAATTTTTTCAAGAGATATTTTAAAGGAAAATCCAGGCGCGAAAATCATCGGTGAGGTCAAGTGTTCTCAGACCCTTTATAATGATATTGCAGCTCACGGAGGGGTCCCGATTATGTGGAAGACGGGCCATTCGCTGATCAAGGAAAAAATGAAAAAAGAAGAGGCCCTGCTCGCAGGGGAAATGAGCGGCCATATATTTTTCAAGCACCGGTATTTCGGATATGACGATGCCGTGTATGCAAGCCTTCGACTGATGGAAGTGATTAAAAAGGCTGGAGAGCCCTATAGCACCAAGGCGCTTTTGAAGGATGTTCCCCACGTAATGGCGACTCCTGAAATCAGATTTGACTGTCCTGATGAAATTAAATTCAGTATTGTTGAAAAGGCCCGCAATGCCTTCAATGAATATGAGTCGATCACGATTGACGGCATCAGGATTAAATTTGATGACGGGTGGGCGCTCATCAGGGCATCCAACACGCAGCCCGTTCTGGTATTACGTTTTGAGGCGCAAAACGTAATACGCCTGAATGAGATCAGGGGTTTTGTTGAGGCGCGGCTTAATAAGATACTACAAGAACATGGGGCGGCATAGGTTGATAGTAGGCTGTTTATTGAATTGCCTTTTCAATTCCAGCTCCTTGCAACACACCGGATAACAATTTCAGGACTATTCCCGGGAGCTGCTGAAGATGTTTAATTATAAAAATCAGTTTATAATTATCTTAAGGATATACTGCATAAGGTAATGAGTTGAGAAAGCGGGAGATATGCTGTTTATTGGAAAGAAAAAGGAATTGGCGGCCGTTCTTGACAATATCAGAGATGGAGTCCTCTTTATAGACAATAAAGGGACTATCAGGCTATACAACCGGGCACTGTCACACATGTTGTCTGTGAATGAAGATCTGGCAGGGTTACAGATATTTTTACTCCCGATTGAGAATCCTGTCCGGCAGGGAATATTCCGTGCTGACCAGGGTTTCTCCGGTCCTTACTGCTGGGAACGGGATACGTGTACTGGAGATAGCGCATGTCCGGGGAGAAACTCTGACTGCTGCAGGTGCTGGGTGTTCAGCGCCTGTGATTCATTTTCATCAAATAAAGATACATCATGTATAAAATGTGCCCAGTACCAAAGTGTCAGGCAGTTTCTTGAGAAACCAAAGGAACTGGAAATGAATGATAAGTCTATTTCAGTGCGGTCTTCCTTTATCGAGTACGGTGACAAGGGTGAGATATGGGAGGTCATTGTGTTTAAGGACGTGACATCAGAGAAACTTGATGCGGTGGGTAAACTTGCCGGAGCTATGGCCCATGAACTGAGACAGCCCCTTCAGATATTAACATCCTGCCTCACGCTTATAAGTGATAATTCCCCGGATGATACCGGGATAAAAGAGAATTATGCTATCATGAAAGAGAGTTGCCTCAGGATGAATGGCATTATTGAAAAAATCAATCATGTAACACGATATAAGACAAAGCACTATATACAGAATCTGAGAATACTGGACATTGAAGAATCGGCAAACAGCGCGGATATAACTGAGGAACGGTCAGATTAAGCATGGATTGTTGTTGAAATAATCTTCACTAAACCATGGGGAGGTTAAAATTTGTCGCTTGAAGTAGGGCTTCTTTCACTTGAGTCTTTATTGCTCATTTTCACGATTATCCTCCTTTTTTACAGCATTAAAGAGGGCAAGCAGCGGGATAAGCTTATTATGGAAGTGGGGAAGGCCACGAGGGTACTGACCCGGCAGGAATATTTTCTTTCTATCATCGATTCCATGATGGATGCGAAAGAGGAGATAGTCGGGTGTATCACAGGCAGGCCGCCTACAGGAGATGACCGGAAAATGACGAGAGACATCGTAGACAAAATCGAAAGGATGACAAAGAAAGGGGTACGTATCAAGTATCTTATGCCGAAATTCCCGGACAGGCTGCATTTAGGCTTTGAGTACATGAAGGCAGGCGCTGACGTTCGTTACAGCAGTTGTCTCATGGTCCATAACATACGATTTATCATTATCGATGACGGGATTGTTGTCATGGGTATTCCAGAAAGCACAGGGGAGAGGGAAGCGACAAAGAAGGGCTACCGGATACCCTCGGAGGGACTCGCGATGGTGCTTAAGAACTATTTCAACACATGTGAGAAACAGACAAGTTTCAAGGATTACCTGCAAGAGGTTATTGATCAAACCGGAGCAACGCTGGAACACATTGCAAGGGAATATCAGATAGATGTGAAAGAACTAAAAAGAGTGGCAGGTTAGGGTGCCGGACATCCTTTTTTAATATTAATAGTAATCTGCTCGTTTTAAGCTTTCTTCCGGAAACGCCTGAATCCCAGAGTTGCCGCACCGGCGAGGAAGAGAGTGGAACTTATCGGTTCAGGTACGACAGTGGGATAAAAAGCGACAGCAAAATTCTGTTGGTTAGACGTATTGTCGGTCCAAACTTTTACATCGAAGGTGCTTCCAGGAGCGACCGGATCGTTATAAAAGAAGAGATCCAGAGTTTTACCGTCTGAACTTATTGTCCAGCTGTCAATGGTTGTGTTTGTGCTGCTTGGGTCATTCCCTCCGTTTGATGAATCCTTGAATACGACATTTGATGAGTATGGAGAATAGTCGAAGAGCAAGAAATGGAAATCACCCCACGTCGTACTCGTATTATTATAGGCAGTTAATGTAAACCACCCCTTCCATGGATCTCTGTCTACATGTTGGGTAATTTGTTCACTATTAGCGTCAAACGTACCTGACCATGATGCATCATCTGCCTGTGCCGGAGCAGCACCCCCCAAAACAAGAAGACTTAATGCAAGGACCAATACACTTAAAAAAATTCCGTACTGCCTATAATTTCTGAAATTTGCCATTACTGCCTCCTTTAAGACTAAGATATATCTGTTAAATAGAATTATTCTTAATAAGAAAAGATACTAGTATTTTACAGATATAAATAATAGTGTCAATTAAAAAATGCTTATATGCGTTATAAATTATTAATATAAGCACACTTGCGCAAGTATGCCCTGAGAATATGGGCTTTTGGCTACAGTATTAGTGAGATAATTACAATAGTTAATTCAGCACGATTGATACTGGCGTTATGGATCTGAATACTCCTTAATTTCACTTAATATTCGAGCTGTTATGAGTTGTATATCTCTTTATGATGAAGAGATGTTACACGTATCTGTCAGTGCTAAGGGGGATATGAGCTGGCAGAGAAATAGAGTAGGGGCAGTAATGCCCCTACGTGAATGTATGAGTTAAGCAATTTTCCTGAAGGCTTTGGCCTTAGCCTTGCAAACCGGACATTCATCTGGCGCGCTGCCTTCAGCGGTATAACCGCAGATATCGCATACATAGTAATCTGTCTCTTTATTACTGCCAAGATTATCAAGGGCCTTCTGATAGAGGTCATGGTGGACCTTCTCCACTTCGTTGGCAAAATTGAAACTCCGCAGGGCCCCCTTGTTTCCTTCTTCTTCCGCCTCTTTGATCATCTGAGGGTACATCTCCTTGAACTCAAAGGCCTCCCCGCCAATAGCTGATTCAAGGTTTTCCTTTGTGCTCTTTATTCCTCCAAGCTGCTTGAGATGACTGTGCGCATGAACAGTTTCTGCTTCTGCGGCAGCCCGGAAGAGTTTCGCAACCTGGGGAAACCCCTCCTTCTCAGCCTGCTTTGCAAAGGCAAGGTATTTTCTGTTTGCCTGTGATTCACCGGCGAATGCCTCCTGAAGATTTTTTTCCGATTTTGACATGGTACTCTCCTCCTCTTCTATTTCAGTTGCTGCTGATTATGAATTTGGATTATTATTGAGTGACTGTAATTTCTTTTGTAGCCTCCCACTGGCCATGCAGATTGCATCTTTCGATCACTCTGAGCGTAGATGATGCATGTTTACTGTGTCTTTCAAGGGTCAGGGTCACTTCAGGTCTTGTAAATTTCGGGGTGAACTCGACCCTGGCGAAAAAGTTCTCTCTGAAGTATACATCGACCCACTGGATGAAGTGACCTTCGTCCATCACGTGGGGAATTTCTCCGACCTTTATCTTTACCTGAAACGGTTCCCCGGCCTTTACAGTACCAGGGCACTCGATAACAGGCGTATGCTTTTTTTCAAGGTCCGTCATCTCTGCTGGATTCCCGGGCCTGTTAAGCCCGCAAAAAAGTCCTTTTTCCGTCATGTGCGTTCCTCCTTTCAGCCGATTTTTTCAAATGCTTTTTTCAATGCCCCGCACTTCGGGCATTTCCAGTCTTCAGGGAGCTGCGCAAAAGGCTTCCCCTCTTTACTATCATTATACAGCCATTTACACATTGCGCAACGCCATACAGCTCCGTCTTCCCTCTCTCCATCTTTTTCGACTACTTCCCATCCCTTTTCTTCCCATTCACTGACAGGAGGCGGGATAAATCCTGAATAAATCTCCTTGTCCCGTGCATCTTCGACTCTGACATGTATGGTTGTGCCGTTTTTTCTGACCTTATAACTCCAATTGTAGGTGTCCTCTGTGTCAGGACCTGTCATCTTTGCTTCAATATCAATATTCGATCCTTTTTGTTTTACCCTTGACCATGAATAACAGCATTTTGCGATGGATGTGCAGCCGCACTTCCCTTTCAGGAGTTTTATGCCGTCTACCATGAGACCGCCGGGTATTTTTTGTATTGTCACTTCCAAGAGACACCTCCCTTTTTACAGGAAAACGATTTCAATGCCAGGCACCTTTTCTTTAATGGCATCTTCGATACACTTCTTACTGCAGTCAATGCATTGTCCGCCGCAATATATCACCGCCCTGTTCTCCTTGATTTCTCCCAACTCGATAAAACCTTTATGTGCCTTGATGAGGGGGTACATGTAATTCATTAGTTGTGTGATAATGTTCTGAGCGTTATCCATATATTTTAATTCTCTGGATGATCGATGTTATTAAATGTGTTATGTATGAACTCAGGTTTTTTGAATCATACAACCACAGGATTTACATACAATATCAGTTTCATCGCTCCATATTTCCAGTACTGACCCGCATCCCCGGCACGTTACTTCTGATGGAACAGGTAATGATGTAAGGGAACACGCAGGTTTTTCCTCCAGATGTCTATCCTTCATGTGCCTTTCTCCATCCTTCTTCTTTTAACCGTGCCATCCTGTTGATGGCCCAGCTCTTCATCTGTTCAAAATATTTTTTCGGATTTGCCTTTGCAAGCTTTGCAAGTTCTTCCCTTTCCCGCGCACTGTCAATGTGGTCTCCGGGATATACTCCCCGCCATGTAATATACCCTTCATCAAAAAGAAGATCAGGGGAGAATCTCTCTTTTTCTCCGGCAGGAAGCCTGTTGCTGTAAAGTCCCGCGACATCCATATCATAATGGATAACCCACCCGTTGTCCCTGATCATCGTATCCGGATTAACTGAAACGTCGTGAGAACATTCGGGACAGTACAGCGCCTCAATTGCTTCGGGAGGCATGACTTCGTTTTTGAAGTTGAAGCTTGCATCGCGTCTCCCGCACCTGCAAATTACTGAATGATCCATACACATAATGTATTCCCTCCTGAATTTAATGATTAAATTAATGTTTGCAGCTGCAGCAGCATGGCTCCTGTTTCTTCATGGTATCGCTTTTGCCGCATTCCGGACATTTTTCTGGTTTGCATTTTTCCTCTTGAATTGCACCGCAGTTGTCACACTTGAATTTTGTCATATTTTTTTCTCCTTCTCTCTTTATANNGGTATCAATGAATTCTATCGGGACCTGCACTCATTACAAATACCATAGAACTCCACATGGTTTCCGGTTACTTCAAAGCCCTCTTTTGCCTTATCCGGTATGCTGACCGGTAATTCTGCCTCGATATCAACAATTTTTTTGCACGTATTACAGATCAGGTGATGATGCGATTTTGTAGAGGGATCATACCTGCGTCTTAGCGGATCAATGGTCAGCTCCAGTAAATCACCTTTTTGTTTAAGGGTCTCCAGTGTCTTATATACGGTAGCAAAAGACATCATGGGAAACTTTCTCCTGACTGCTTCATAAATATTCTCTGCCGAGGGGTGGTTTTTATTGCCGTCGAGATATTCAAGAATTGCCAGTCTTTGAGGGGTAAGCTTAATGCCTAGTGCCCTGTATTTTTTTATGTTATTAGCAATACTAATTTTCATAAGATATATAATATCAGATAATAATAATTATTGTCAAGTGCAAAATATGTCTTAATTTTAGGCTGTTATAATGTATACTAAAAGAGTGTTTTATAATTCTGACAGATAATTAATTATAAAATAAAACGATACTTATTAAAGGGGGGGGAAGATTCCCTTGACTATACTAATTCTGATGCTAATATTGATTCTAGGAGGTAAGATCATGAAGACTAAAATAGCTTTGTTATCAGTCGTTCTTTTGTCAGCTTTAGGCATGTCTTGGGCACTGAGTATTCCGGTGCGTCCCGCTCCTAACGGTATTGAGATACCGCAAGGCTACAGGAATTGGGAGATTATTGCGCTTTCACACCGTACTGACAACAATACCCTTAGGATCGTGTTGGGGAATGATACAGCGATTCAGGCCGTGAGATACGGCAAAACCAATCCCTGGCCTGACGGAAGTATTCTGGCAAAAATTGTTTGGAAAGACACGACGCATGAGAAATGGCCTGCAGCTACAATCCCTGGTGAATTTGTGCATGCTGAATTTATGATCAAGGATTCCGGCAAGTATACGGAGACGGGGGGGTGGGGCTTCGCACGCTGGCTCGGGCTGACGCAAATGCCGTATGGCAAAGATGCGGACTTTGTCAAGGAATGCTTTGGGTGCCACCAGCCGGTGAAAGATAACGATTATGTCTTTACGCATCCCGCGGTAATGCCTTAAAAAATCATCTCCCTCAGTCCCTATGGCGGAAGGGGGTATTCAAAATTTGATCTTAGAACGGCCAGAGTTTATTCTCGATTGCTTTCAGCAGCCGGTGAAATGTTTCAGGCCTTAACGCTGAGAGGGATATTGCGTTAAATCTATGGCAGATTGCTTCAGCCTCATCGCTGTCTATGAGGTCTTCTTTATTAAATGCGAGTAACACCGCCTTTCCCGACAGGTCTAAATCAGCAAGTATTTTTTCCACTGACTGGATCTGCTGTTCGAACCTCGGGTTTGATATGTCCACAACGTGCAGCAGCATATCGGCATCCTCAAGCTCCTCAAGGGTTGCCTTGAAAGCAGCCAGAAGGTCTTTGGGAAGATCACGGATAAATCCNNCCTGGGCGACTCTGCGAGCCTTTCTCTGCTGACGTGCCCGGCTCAGGGACTTAAGCTCTTTTTCGAGAAGGGTGATTCTCTCTCTCACCCTTCTCCTGTCTACCTCAAGCTTCATCTCTCCGGGGCCTCTGCCGCCTATGCCGCCCATCAGCCTCGACATGGCGGTCCCTTTTCCGGTCAGTCTCGGAAGCCTGTAGCGGAGCTGCGCGAGTTCAACCTGGACCTTACCGTCTTTGCTGTGAGCGCGCCGGGCAAATATATCGAGGATGAGCTGGGAACGGTCAATGACCTTTAATTCGGTCAAATCGCCGATGTCCTTTGTCTGGGAGGCATTAAGGTCCTGATCGAAGATGAGAAGGGTGGCACCTTTGTTCATGGCATTAATGACAAGTTCCTGTATTTTCCCCTTGCCAAGGAGATACTTTGGATTGATTTCTTTTACTCTCTGGAGGACTGTGTCGACAACAANNTGCTCGCCTTTGCCAGCTCCTTCAGCTCCTCCATCGAGTCTTCCTGTTCATAATGGGGGGAGGTAGAGACGCTGACTAGGACGGCACGCTCTCGGTTGTCTTTAATGTCAAACCCTGCTCTCCGGGATTCCAGTCCCTGCTCTACTGAGGCGATAAAAATGNNGATGACAGGTGAGCACGTGTAATAGTGTCCGGCCGTCCTTCTCTCATGCCGATAATAATCAGAGCATCCAGTCTCAGCAGGGACAGGTCCGTAATATCGTCCTGGGTTATCTTTTCATTATTGAGGTGGGTATGTATAAGCCTGAGACCCCGGAGGACCTTTCTTCCAAGCGGGTAATTATCAAGCTCAGGGATGAATATGCCTTTAGCATCGCCGACGATCACATGGCTGATGTTGCCGCTTCTGTGCACCATGACGCCCACTTGCCGGCCGATGGAGTGCGAGCATTCGGCCATCAGCATCGCAAGGTCTGCGGACAGCGCCTTGTCTTTTGGTATGCGCCTTCGGTAAATCCGTTCCAGCGTCCTGATCTCGCTCTTTTTCAGACCTGTCGTATTACCGTATACAGAAGGAATAGAAACCTCCGATGAAAACAGCCCTCAGTCTAAAAACGGAAAACAGCATCAATGCGCTTCCCCCCAGTTCCTTCCGATGCCCATATCAACCTTGAGCGGGACGCGGAGATGTATTGCGTTTTCCATCTCCTCTTGCACTAACTGCATGACAGTATCTTTTTCTCCTAGCGGGACTTCAAACAGCAATTCGTCGTGCACCTGCAGGAGCATCCGGGTCCTGAGACCTTCATCTCCGAGTCTCCTCCATATATTGATCATCGATACTTTAATTATATCAGCAGCCGACCCCTGCACTGGTGAGTTGACCGCCAGTCGTTCGCCCAGCTGGCGTATGTTCCTGTTTGAGCTTTTCAACTCAGGGATGGCACGTTTCCTCTTATACAGAGTTGACACATAACCTGTCTCTGCAGCCTCTTGAATGAGGGCATCCATATAATTTTTTATCCCGCTGTGACGCATAAAATATGTGTCGATATAATAGCGGGCCTCATCAGGCGGGATGCCGAGCTGCTGACTCAGTCCGTACGGACTTATGCCGTAGATGATCCCGAAGTTTACGGTCTTCGCGCTGCGTCTCATCTCAGATGTTACTGATTCTGGCTTGACCCCGAATAGTTCGCAGGCCGTCCTTGTATGTATGTCTCCATCATGGTTAAACACCTCGATAAATCCCTCGTCCTGACTCAGATGGGCAAGGACGCGGAGCTCGATCTGGGAATAATCCGATGAAAGAAGCAGACATCCATCCTCAGCAATAAACGCCTCCCGTATCCTCTTCCCCCATTCGCCTCTGATGGGGATGTTCTGTAAATTCGGGTCCGAGCTGCTGAGCCTTCCCGTTGCAGTTATCGTCTGGTTGAAAGACGTATGGATTCTCCCTGTTTTAATGTTCACGAGTTTGGGCAGCGCATCGACGTATGTGTTTTTCAGTTTCGACAGGCCCCTGTACTCGATAATCTCCCGGGGCAGCTCATGTATAAGGGCAAGCTGTTCGAGTACGTCGATGTTTGTCGAGTATCCTGTCTTTGTCTTCTTTGTTGGTCTCAGGCCGAGTTTTTCAAAGAGGATCTCCTGGAGCTGTTTTGGAGAATTGATATTGAATTCTTCCCCGGCGATAAAATATATCCTCTGTTCGATACTTGCAAGCTCCTTCTCCAGTTTATTTGAAAACGTATGCATCAAAGGTACATCGACCTTTACCCCCGCCATCTCCATGTTCGCGAGCACCTCGATCAAGGGCATCTCAAGGCTGTGAAAAAGTTCCGTGAGCCCTTCTTTTTGCATAAGCGGCACGAAGTGGTTTTTTAATTTCAGGGTAACTGACGCGTCTTCTCCGGAATATGCCGCGGCATCTTCGACAGGGACCTCGCTGAAGTCCTTTACCCCTTTGCCGGCAACGTCGCTGAAAGAGAGTTTCTTAATCCCGAGATGTTCCATGGCTGCATCGGTCAAATTGTGTGTGGGTTTATTGGGGTTCAAGAGGTAGGAAGCGAGCATGGTGTCAAAGGCGACGCCCCTTACCTGTATCCCTTCATTTTTCAGGACGATAACATCATACTTGATATTATGGCCTGTCTTTTGTATGTTCTCATTCTCAAGAATATTTTTTGTCTGATTAATTACAAAATCCTTTGGCAGTTGTACGGGCGCTCCCAGGTACGAGTGTCCAACAGGGATGTAATAAGCCCTGGCCGGGTCTGTTGAAAGCGAAATCCCGACAAGGTCCGCATTCATCGGTGATGGTGATGTCGTTTCGGTATCAATGGTAATCTCTGTTTTCACATCTGAGAGGGCTTCTTCAAGCGCCTTCCGGTCGAGGACAGTAAAAAATTCAGTTTTTTCAGCAGCCGGGGATGCCTGAGCAGGGACGAGCTTGATCAGGCTGCTGAACTCATATCTCCTGAAATGCTCGAGCAGCTTCGGCCATTCGGGTTCTTTTAATGCAAGATCCTTGATCGGGACATTCACGGGCACGTCCGGATGCAGCGTTGCCAGTTCCTTGCTGAGCACGATATTGTCGATGTTTTCGGATACGGCATTTCGGGCCTTGGCGTTTTTAATCTTGTCCCGGTTTGCTATGAGATTCTCCAGGGTGTCAAATTCCTTTAATAGCTTTACCGCTGTTTTTTCTCCGATCCCGTGCGCCCCCGGGATATTGTCCGATGCGTCTCCCATGAGTGCGATGATTTCAGGGAACCGGGAGGGCTTTACCCCGAACCGCTGGATAACGTCCTTCTCTTCCGTTATCTTTTCCTTCATCGTGTCATACAGCTTGATGTTCGGACTCACTGCCTGACACATGTCCTTGTCGCCTGTTACAATGTAGACCTCAAGCCCTTCTGCTTCAGCCTCTCTCGCGATATGTGCCAGGATGTCGTCTGCCTCATATCCTGCCTTCTCAATGGTCGGAATTCTGAAAGCATCTATTATTTCCTTGATAAGTGGCACCTGCGGTTTCAGCTCATCAGGCATCCCGGGACGGTGGGCCTTGTATTCCTCATATGCCTCATGCCGGTGTGTAGGGCCAGGTGAATCAAAAACAACTCCAAAATAATCAGGGTGTTTCTCTCTTAATATCTTCATGATCATATTAGTGAAGCCGAAGATGGCGTTGGTCGGCGTGCCGTTTGAGGCAGTGAGGCCTCTTATTGCGTAGAAAGCGCGGTATAGATATGAGTTTCCGTCTATGAGGTAAAGTGCAGGCATACGCTATTATACACTAACGGATTGCATGATCCATGCTGCACACAGTCCTTATATGCGTCTATAAAGGTGAGACTTTATTGAGGGATCACATTAACTTCCATATTTAGCGCACATGGCTTCGATAAACAGCTGAAGTTCATGCGGCTGCAGCAGTTTATCCGGCAGCATGGCCCCGAGCATGATGGCCTTGTCAATTTTTTTNNAGTTGAAGCCCTCGTATGGCAGGGTTTGACATTGGACGATGCCTGCCTTTTGTGATAGGGAGGAAACGGTCGATGTTAATTCCTGAACAATAAAGATATGTGTTGTCACTGCTGCTGACGGGTCTTAATATGAAAAATAAAAAATCATTTATATATTCACATGTCTTGTGTTCATTCATTAGCATCTGCCTGATACAGGTATGCCGGGATAACTCATCATTGTCCCCACGATATCAGGTATCCTACCGCTGTTTGCTAAGAAGGTTTAGAGTGTTTTTCTTTTTCTTTACCGTACGCGTCCTTCCCGGCTTCAATGGCAGAGGAAATTAATGATTTTTTCTCTGATACAAATTCCTTGCCATGCTCTACAACCGATGATAATTTATCTTTTGTCTGATCTGCATATTCTGAAGCCTTCTTTTTGGTTTCATCAGCAAATTCCCTGATCTTCTCCCTGGTTTCCCTGCCTGACCGCGGAGCGGTGAGCAACGCTAAACCCGCGCCGACGAGGCCGCCTAAAACAAAAGCAAGAATCACATGACTTCCAGCCGCACATCCTCTTTCTTCATTCATTTTTCAACCTCCTTTTTAACAATCCCCTGAGCCAACACGCTCAGGGCGGTTTTTATACCAGCTCCAAAACTGGACGTCCTTCCTGATATAAACGAACTGATTTGTGTTATAAGCGTGTTTATATGATTAATGATAGCGCCTGTTTCTCCCACTGCCTCTGTCAGATGCTGGACGTTGCTGATTGATTCATCCAGTTTGTCCGTGACCTGGATTGTCTTCTCAGCTGCTTCCTGAAGCTTTCTTAAAAGAGGGTTCAGCGAAGCCTGGGTGATCTGCAGAAAATCTTCAGCGGCTTTTGCGGTCCTCTTTATCTGTAATATTAGGGGAATTAAAAACGTCACTAATACAATAAATGCGCCTGTAATGATTCCCCAGTAAAACTGTATGTCCATACTCACTCCCTTCTATAAGATATATATCATGAAAAAAGGCGGTTTGCAAACAAAAATATGATACATGATTGAAAATACGGATGCAATGGATATAAAATTACCAAAGGCAAAAATAGCCAGTATCGCCCCGAAATTGCTAATACATGCAACAGGTTTGCGGCGTCTCGATCATGAAAAGCGATATATTACCGGCATCCGTCTTACCACACCCTGCATATAAGACCCTTTAAGTAGCTTCCTTCCGGGAAGTACAGTGATGTGGGGTGGTCAGTCGCCTGGGAAAGCCAGCGGATGATTTGGGACTCACGGCCTGCGTCAAGAGAGGCGTCTGCGACGATTTTCTGAAAGAGGTCTTTATCCAAAAGACCTGAACATGAAAACGTAATCAGGATCCCGTCTGGTCTAAGCAGTTTCATTGCCAGTAAATTGATATCCTTGTATCCACGGCAGGCCCGCATCAACTGGCCCCGGGAACCTGCAAATTTTGGCGGGTCCAGGATGATGGCCTCAAACCGGCGGTCAGAGTCCCTGTACTGGCGCATTATGGTAAATACATCTCCTTCCATGTTTTTAACCTTTGCCATATCCAGACCATTTAGTCTGATGTTGCGAAGTCCCAGTTCCAGCGAGTCGGCAGATGATTCGATATTTATTACACCGGTGGCCCCTCCCTTTAGGGCAGCAACAGTAAAGCCCCCGGTATAGGAGAAGCAGTTTAGTACTTCAGAGTTTCCGGCATATTCATGTACGAAGGCGCGGTTGTCCCTCTGGTCGAGATAAAAACCTGTTTTGTGCCCGTGTCTGATATCTACCAGAAAACGATATACTCCCTCCCGGATTTCGACAAGTTCGGGAGGATCCTGACCAGAGAGCACTCCTGTAAGCTTTGGCAGACCTTCCTTCTCGCGGACAGTGACATCGGACCGCTCATAGATTCCCACAGTAGGAACCAGCTCTGCTAATTGATTCACAATGGTCTGTTTCCAGTATTCAGCACCAGCTGCAAGGAACTGGCAGACGAGAAAATCTCTATATCGGTCCACAATAAGACCTGGTATGCCGTCCGATTCGCTGTTGACCAGTCGGCATGCGTTTGTGTCATATTTTTCCAGGAGAGGAAGTCTTGATTCCACTGCGTGCTTCAGGCGTGAACGGAAGAGGGCGGGCGAGACTTCTTCATCGGGGTTAACCGTCCAGACGCGCACCGTAATCTGTGAGCGGGGAGAAAATGCGCCCCTCCCGCACCATTTGCCGTCTTTGGCAAGGATGTCGACAGTTTCCCCTGTCTGCGGTGATCCATGAATTTTTGCAATGGCCCCTGAAAATATCCAAGGATGCCGGCGAAGCACTGATTTTTCACGTTGAGCTTTGAGGATCACAGATGCCATATATTTTTAAGGAAGTTAAAAAAGAAGGCCCAGCTTTTTTGCTTATTATAATATCCAAATACCTTGGTAATTTCCTTATTACAGAATAATGAATCCAGCTTTAATCTGCAACTATTATCTGAAGATATAGATTTGCNNAAGGATGTAACGTTTTTAAGCAATATTTTGTTTTTAATGGGCAGATACTATAAAGAAATTTTACATCGGTAAAAAAATATTTTTTAGTCTTTATTTTTTTCATGAGTTGTGCATAATATAACAACGTTTTTTTAATTAAAAATATCACGCTAAAGGTATTAGCTTATTAATGTATACAAAAAAGAGAATTTATGTCTTTTGTAACATCGTGTTGGTTTTATTAAATATTTTCGGATGTGGAATCGAAATAGATGAAAAAAGATATGAAAGTAGGCTATCAGCTCCTCCTGCAACTGAAAGCGGCTCTGCAACTCTCTCATGGCAGGCTCCGGCAACCGATGCACTTGGTTCAACTTTATACGACCTTGGTGGATATAAAATATATTACCGATTGTCCTCTAATAATGACGCCCGCTCAATCGATGTGGGAAATTTCACAAGTATCGTAATAAGTAACTTATCTCCCGGGAGATGGTGCTTTGCGGTAACTGCTTATGATACTTCAGGAAATGAAAGTCAATATTCAAATGAAATGTGTAAAACAATATAAATAACTTACCGATAATTTTCGATTTATTCTTTCGTATATGATGTGCTATCTATAATCCCCT
>DKBK01000014.1 GCA_002451135.1 Nitrospiraceae bacterium UBA6902 | reverse complement strand
ACTGGGAAAAGAAGTCTGATCTGAAGGCCTCTGTCGTTGATATCAGTGCAGAAGGAGCAGGGATCACCTCGAAATACCCCCTTGCCCCGGGCAATGTTCTGAAATTTGACTCGTCCCTGGACCACAGGTCAGGCATAGTCCGGTGGAGCAAAAAAGACGCGGAAAATTTCAGGGCGGGGATCAGGTTTTTATGACAAAGGGTCATTGACTAAACGAATAGAATATGTTTAAACTGCTATTGGGAACATGATATTTCTTGAGAGAGAAATATTTTTTTATGCTGTTCCCATAAAAAACACGGAAGAGGAATACAGATGAAAAGAGTCTTTTTTATGGCCCTTTCGGGCGTGATATGTCTTGTGTTTTATATCGGACACTGCAATGCTGCTGAAAAGAAACTCCCTGTGATCAATGGAAAAGAAGTTGTCGCAATGGTCAATAATGAGCCGATTACGGCAGAGGAGTTTGGCGTGGCCCTTGGGGACATTCAACATGGTAAAGTGGAGGAGGGATCTAAGGCGTCAGTTATAGATTATAAAGGAATCCTGGACCGCCTGATAGATGAGCAACTGTTTCTCCAGGAGGCGCGGACCATAGGAATCGACAGGCTGCCGGATGTGACGGCGAGTATCAATGACAACGCGCAGAAAACCCTCGCAAAGATGCTGGTAAGGGGACAGTGGGATAAGGTAGAGGTGGACAAAGACGAGGTTGAACGGCGTTATAAAGAGGAGACCAGGGAGTATAAGATAACCGCGTTAGTATTTGAAAAGGAAGAGGATGCAAAGGCGATGGAGGATGAGATATCATCGGGCGCCCCATTTGATGACGTAGTGAAAAAAGTTATTGCGGACGGCAAGATATTGGAAAGCACGGAAGGGGAATATGTAAAAGAGAGGGATCTCTTGCCCGAAGTATCAGGCGTTATCTCCAAAATGGAGGTTGGCACGGTAAGCCCTCTTATCAAATTTGATAAAGGATATGTAAAAGCAAGACTTGAAGATGTGCGTTATCCTGATGACCCTGAAATACGGGCGCGGATAACGGCCTCACTGGCCAGCATCCAGAGGGTGAAGACCCTGGATGAGTATACCAAATCATTAATAAAAAAATATGTAACAATCGATGAAAAACTTCTCGATCGAATCGATTATGATACGTCAGAGGAAGAATTCAATAAGTTTATGGAAGACGGGCGCGTTATTGCCAGGGTGAAGAAGGGTGAAAATGTGACGGTAAAAGAATTGTCCGCGGCCTTTCAGGACAAGTTTTATCATGGAGTGGGAGATCTCATCAAACGTAAAGGGCTGAATATTAAAAAGCAGGAGGTGCTGGAGGGAATACTGCAAAAAAGGGTGTTGGTGATCGAGGCAAAAAGCCAGGGAATTGACAAAACAGACACCTACAAAGACAGCATTGAAAAATATAACAGGACTATTGTGTTTGAGCAATTTTTAAATAAAGTTATTACCCCCGGCATCAGAATAACTGAAGATCAAGTCAGGGCATATTATAATGAACATCCTGATTCATTTACCACCCCTGAGATGATGAGGATTGACAGTCTTGCGTTCGACAGAAAGGAAAATGCAGAGGCTGCGATCCGCACATTGAGCACAGGCACGGAATTTAAGTGGCTCAAGGCGAACGCGGAAGGGCAGGTGGAAAGCAATGAGAAGGAATCCCTGGATTTCGGCGGCAACGTGCTTAGTGTCAATATCCTCCCTGCGGAGGTGCAGGAAGTGTTGTCAGGAGTGAAGGCCGGGGATTTCAGACTCTTGACAAGCTCCGATGGATACTATTATGTTTTATATGCGCAGCAGGTGTTTCCCTCAAGCCTGAGACCCTATCAGGAAGTGAAGGATGAAATTGTAACAGAGCTGTATAACAGCAAAGTAGCTGAGGCGATGAAAGAGTGGTCAGATAAACTCAAAGAGCATTATCCTGTCGAGGTATATCTTGAAGGATATTAATAGGTGCTGAGCGGGAATTNNCTTACATCTTGCGGCAGTGATTTTTCTTTTCATGTGCGCAGGTATCTATGTTATCGCCTGTGCCCCTGCGCAGAGAAAGATGGTCAGCAAAAGCTGCCTTGAATGTCATACCACGTTCGCTGAGAAACACTCCAAAGCGAAAAGTGTGCATACCCTTGTCAAACAAGAACGATGTGAAGATTGCCACCTCCGGCACGGGATAGTACCGAGACTGATCCTTGTAAAAGAAGGAAATGAACTTTGCTATACATGCCATGCGAAAGAAAAAATGGGAATGAACAAGCCAATAGTGCATTCCGCGATAAAGGACGGGAAATGCACTGCATGCCACGATCCACATTCATCAGAGACAGGGAATCTCTTAAAAACAGACATCAAGGGGCTCTGTTATCAGTGCCATGACAGGGAAGAATATCAAAAGCAGGTCGTTCACAAGATCCTGGATACGGGAAACTGCGTGACGTGTCATTTTTCTCATGCCTCTGATGAACCCGCTCTCCTCATCAAAAAAGAAGTTACCCTTTGCTTCTCCTGTCATGAAAAAAATAAAAAGGAATTCAAGGACGCTCACGGAAATTACCCCGTGGATACAGCCTCATGCATAAGCTGTCATAACCCTCATTCATCTTCACGGTCTGTACTGCTTAAAACCAGCATCCATCCTGAAGTTGCACAGCGCAACTGCAGCAAATGCCATAACCCTCCTTCATCTCAGAAGCCATTTGAGACCCCGCAGGGGGTGAGCAGTCTGTGCTATAACTGTCATAAAGCGGCAGACCTGAAGGCCGGCGGGGTAGTTGAGCATTCGCCGTTTAAGGAAGGGAAATGCATTTCCTGCCATCTCCCCCATACATCTGAGAACCAGACCCTTCTTGTCAGGGAAGGGAATGCACTGTGTAACGAGTGTCATAAAAATAAAAAAAGAGAGGTTTCAAAATCTCACAAGGCAGTTACCGATGGGAAGGGGTGTCTTTCCTGCCACCCGAGTCACGCAGCAAAACAAAATAATCTTCTTAATCTCTCAGGGAGCGAACTCTGTTTCTCATGCCATGAGAAGACAAAAGAGGCCCAAAAGAATCCAAAGGCGCATGCTCCTTTTGCTGAGGGTGAGTGCAGTTCATGTCATGATCCTCATGGCTCAAATTATGTCGGTATGGTAAAAGACAGGATGGACACTGTCTGTTACGCATGCCATCCTGATGCCGAGGTAAAGTTTGTAAAGACGTACACCCATGATCCGGTGCTGAGAGGCGGGTGTTTTGTGTGCCACAGCTCTCATGCCGCCGACAGGAAAAACCTCCTCGTCGCTGATGCTGACGACCCCAAGCTCTGTATCAATTGCCATGGAGACATGATGCAGGAGGCGTTATACGGTTCTAACCACCCGCTGTTTAAGGACAAGAAATGTCTTACCTGCCATAATGTGCATGGAAGCAATATCACAGGGATGATCGTAAAAGATCAGGCATCGCTCTGTTTCTCCTGNNGTGCACAAAGTGCCACAGCCCCCATAAGGCAAGGCTGGACAAACTCGTATTGGCAGGTTACCCTGATTTATGCCTGTCATGCCATAAAGACCTGAAGGCGAAGATGAATAAGGAAGAAGAGTGCGCGAATGCGGATCAAACGAAAGATGCAGGACAGGGAGTCGGGCAATTGTCCGTCGTATGTGACGGCGTTAAAATGTATGTGCACGCACCTTCTGATCTCAGGGACTGCAAGATATGCCACAAGCCACATTATTCAGCAGAGCGTGGCCTGATTAATAAACCGGTTAATGAATTGTGCGGAGGATGCCATGACTTTAAGAAGACCTCTTTTCAGAAGAGCCATTTAAATATTGATCCGGCGGTGATGGATTGCATGAAGTGCCATGATCCGCACACCTCGGAAGATCCTATGTTCTTTGAAGATGTGATACACCCACTGTTTAAGGCAAGATCATGTGGCGATTGCCACGTGACGGAACAATAATGAAACACTACGAAATGAGTCTACAATTCAAGGGCTGTATTCTGATTTTGGTGGTAAGCGCGCTTATCATTGCCGCGCCTGCCTATTCAGAAAATACATTCAAGCTTAAACCAGGGGCAGGTTCAGCGATCTGTATAGAATGTCATGAGACTATTCAGGAAACGCTCAAGCGTCCTTACGTGCATTCTCCGATGAAGAAAGGAGAATGTAATGGCTGCCACAATCCTCACACATCTCCCTTCGGGAAATTATTAAATAATGATATCAATGTGCTTTGCTCCGAATGTCACAAAAATATCATCCCGGAAAAGTCTCGCAGTATCCATGCAGTTGTCATAGAGGGCAATTGTATAAGCTGCCATGACCCCCATGCGTCAGACAACCAGTTTGTTCTCCTGAAGAAAGGGAATGAACTCTGTGTGGACTGTCACAAAGACCTGACTGATGTTAGTGCGAAGGCTGAATTCAAGCATGAACCTGTAGAAAAGAAAAAGGGATGCCTCAACTGTCATAATCCTCACGCGTCAGCAGACGCTCCATTCCTGTTGATTAAAGAAGCAACTGTCCTCTGTAAAGAGTGCCACAGGACTGACGAAAAAAGATTTGCGGACAGGCATATGAATTACCCCGTAGCAAATTCACAGTGCACGTCATGCCATAACCCCCATGGTTCAGGCAACAGGGGTATTATCTTTGATGGTGTCCATACACCGGTTGCAAAAAAAGAATGTGATAAGTGTCATGAAGGCCCCTCGTCATCAACGCCTCTCAAGGCAATAAAGGACGGTGTTGAATTATGCAGGTCATGTCATAGTGAGATGATAAATGAAATGTACAGCAAAGCCCATCTGCACTGGCCTTTGGTTGACAATACCGGCTGCCTGCACTGCCACAGCCCTCATGCCTCAAGACAGAAAATGCTTCTTAAAGGCAGTATAGTAAACCTGTGCGGCGAGTGCCACTCAGATACGGTACGGCTGCAGGAAATTTCGATTAATAATCCTGAAAACACCAAATTATGCAAACCGGTCAAAGAGAGGGACTGCATAAGCTGTCATGCACCTCACTCATCTGACGGTCCGCTTCTGGCCACCGGCAAATCTTTCAGTTTTGAAACCTGTGATAAATGTCATGACTGGCAGACGCATTCCACACATCCTATTGGAGAGAAAGTCATTGACACGAGAAATAAAAATCTTATCGTGGACTGCCTGAGCTGTCACTTGGCCTGCGGAACAGGAAACAAACCCGCAATGATGCCTTATGAATCGACGTATGTACTATGTGTCCAATGCCACGAGGCATACAAAAGGTGATTATATGAGAGAGGCGCTAAAAAAGATCATTATATTGCCGATTGCAGCAGGCCTGCTGTATTTCATCCTGTTTCCGGAGGCAACCTTCGGAGCTGCAGCAAAAATAAGGCACCTTCTGTCGGTGTATTCCGATAATAAGGGAGAAGATCCCGTGCCGCTCAGACAGCCTGAGGGTGTGGGCTGCAATGAAAATATGTTACTTGTGGCTGACAGCGGAAACGGACGCCTCCTCCGGTATGCGCTGAAGGATGAGGGGATAACCTCAGCGGAAGAGATTAAGGTGCCTCAATTGACCTACCCCTTAAAAGTCCGGATAAATTCCAAGGGTGATATTTACACCCTTGACGGCAAGCAGAGACGGATTGTCCACATAGGGCCTGACGGAATGTTCAGGGGATATGTTGATCCGAAGGGACTGCCGTCTCCGGAAGAATATGTGCCAAAAAGTTTTGCCATAGATACGGATGACAACATCTATATCCTGGATATATTTTCCGCGCGCGTACTTGTGTTGACACCTTCAGGGGAATACCTGAGACAAATTAAGTTTCCTGAAAAATTCGGATTTTTCTCTGATATTACCGTTGATTTTAAAGATGATATTTTACTGCTTGACAGCACAAATGCGAGAATAGTGTCAGCAAACAAGCAAGCAACTGCTTTTTCTCCCGTGACGGAAAGCCTGAGGGAGGTTATAAGATTCCCCGCCAGTTTTATCAGTGATGACAGGGGCCGCATATTTCTTGTAGACCGGAACGGCGGCATGGTGGTAGCCCTCGGACAGGACGGTTCTTTCCTTGGGCAGCTTTCACAGAGGGGATGGAAGGAAGGCCTGCTGAACCATCCCTCTCAGGCGTGTCTGAATACAAAGGGAAAACTCTTCATCGCGGACACGAGCAACAACCGGGTGCAGATATTCGAGATGTTACGATAAAATATTCCCCTCACTTCTTCTCGCCGATTGCAATCAATGAAAGGCCAAAAGGGGGTCTTACCACACGTTCTATTCCCTGCATCCAGGGGGCAATACATTTATCGAATAATGCTACCTGTGATGGTGATTCCTCCCGGCGTTTCAGCACCCGGTTGTTCAGAAACCATCCGAACACGGCGATACAATTCATGAAATATATTCCCCGGATTGAGAAGCCTGCCTGAATAAGTCTGGATGAGAGTTCCCTCTTGCTGTACCTTCTGTGGTGGCCGACAATGCGGTCTATGGTACCGAATAAAAACTGAAATGCCGGCACCAGCAATATGAGCCTGTTGCCCGGCTTCAGAAGAGTATACATGTCGGACAGCGCTTTTGCGTCATCTGCGATATGCTCCAGTACATTTATACAGACAATGGTATCAGCGTCAAACCGGGCCAGCTCCAGGAGCTGAGGGCTTTCAATGTCGATTTCCAGAGGTATCACATTTTCACAGGCGGAAAATTTCTCTTTCATCTTTTCCACGGCAGCTCTGGAATTATCAACAGCAACGACAATATCCCTGTCCGTCAGGAGCTGGGTAAAATTGCCTATCCCCGCGCCAAGCTCAATGACCCTTTTCCCAAGCGATGTGCGTATATTATCGTATATCCATTTCCGGTAATTTACGGTGTCTGCCATAATCTCCAGATCACGGATTATGGGGTCAGGACTAATGGTCATGGTCAGAAATTCTCATGAGAACATCGTACATACCCTGGAGGCGGCGGTCCAGCTCCTGAAACCGGCGGGCTATCGTATGCAGGGTCAGCCCTGTGAATACCAGCAGGGTCCCCGACAATACAAGTCCGACCGAGAGGATAACTGATGGGATATGCAGCAGGGTCCCCGTGGCAAGAAATTCATGAATCATCACGATCCCGGGAACAAGGCCCAGCAGAATAAAGAACAACCCGGCAGCTCCAAATGCGGTGAATGGTTTGTAGTCACGTAACAGTGCAAAAATGGTATTGAAGATGAGTATGCCGTCCCTCACGATATGTATCTTTGAGGCGCTTCCCTCCGGTCTCTCCGAAAGATTCACAGGAATTTCAACGATCCTGTAATTGCGCTCGATTGCTTTCAGGGTCAGTTCTGTTTCTATCTCAAATCCGCGGCTGAGAACCGGAAGGCTTTTTACCACCTCCCTGGTAAATGCCCGGTACCCGGAAAGGATGTCGGTTATGCGCACCTTAAAGAGAGAATTCAGGAGAAAATTGAAAAGTCTGTTCCCTGCCAGATTAAGGCGTTTAAAATTGCTTGCTGACTGTGTATGAAGACGGGAGCCGCAAACCATATCAGCCTCGCCGGAGATGACGGGTTTGATGATTTCATGGACCCTGTCAGCAGGATAGGTGCCGTCACCGTCCACCATGACGTAAAAATCTGCGTCTATCTGCCGGAACATGGAACGTATGACATTCCCCTTGCCCTGTCGGGATTCTCTTCGTACTATTGCACCCGCAGCCATGGCCTCTTTGACTGTATTGTCCGATGAATTGTTGTCGTATACATAAATGTCTGCGTCAGGAAGCTGTGACTTAAAGTCTTTGACAACGCCAGCGATAGTTTTCTCTTCGTTGAAACAGGGGATTAATATCGCAATTTTATTCATAGTGTACATGAAATTCCATGCGTTCTCTGTCGCACGAAAATATACGGTTTCTCTTTCTGCCTTTGATGAGCATTCATGCAGACTATTTTAACATACCCCTTATGCCCGCAAGTTCTTTTTTTGCATCTTGATGATCCGGATGAAGGCGAAGGGTGGTCTGAAATGCGAGCATCGCCTCTTCACTACGGCCCTGCATCCTGTAGGCGACTCCCAGAGCGTAATGGGCCTGATAAAACCCTGGGTCGAGTTTTATCGAGGTGGCAAATTCCTCAATGGCATCTGCGGTCCGTCCCTCTGCGGCATAGGTCAGCCCAAGGTTGTAGTGCACTATGGTATACCCGGGGTCTATCTGTATAGCTTGTTCATATTCCCTGATCGCATCTCCCGTTCGGCCAAGGGACAAATAGGCATTCGCGAGATTGTTATGGGCCATGAAATAATCGGGATCGATGGTCGTTGCTATCAGATATTCCCTGATTGCCCTTGCAATGTCTCCCTGTTTGCTATAGGCGATGCCAAGATTGTAGTGTGCCTCAACATGTCCGGGGTTTATCTGTAGTACCACACTAAATTCCCGAATGGCATCTGTCAGGCGTTCCTGCCTGGTATAGGCCTTTGCCAGATTGAAGTGCGCCTCAAAATAATCAGGCTTTACCCTTGTTGCCGCCAGGAACTCCTGCATTGCTTTTTCATCCTGTCCCTGTGTGGTGTATGCCACGCCGAGGTTATANNTTGGAGGGACTTTTTATCACCACGTCTTCCCATAGGGAAGTGTTTGTCTTCCACACACTGTTTCTTGCGTAGGCGGCGCCTCCCAATATACATATAATACCTGCAATGCCTGCTACTATTGCCCTCGAAACCGCCCTGTTCCTGATTTTGCGAACCGCCATGCTGACGGCTGTCATGATCACCATGATAAACCCCGCTGAGGGAAGGTAGATCCTGTGCTCAAAGATGACATCCTGTATGGGAATGATACTTGATTCAACGGAAATGGTAATAAAGAACCAGAGGATTCCCAGTGAAATCAACCTGAGATAATGTCTCCCTTCTTTGTCTTTGTCTATTGAGCGGTAAAGAAAATAAACCCCGAGGAAGAAAAGAAACAGAAGAAAGAGAAAAGAGAAAAATACCGGAAGGGCAAAAAAGGAATGATACACGGGATAATCATAATCAAGGTTCTGATTGACCGGCAGAAACAGCAGCCGTATATAAGTGACGATCACCCTGAATTGCGTAAAGAGATAATCCATTCGCGCTACTTCAGGACCTGAAGCAAGCGTCTTCATGGATTGATCAATGCCTTCTATGGAAAAGGAGCCCTGCGCCGTGAGAAGCGCTGCCGGTATCACAAGCATGGTAAGGGCGAATGGGAACAGGAGGAGGGCCCTCTTGCCGTATTTCCCCTGAAAGAAGAAAAACTCAAAAAGGACAATGACAACAGGCAAGGTGAAGGAAATCTCCTTTACCAGCATTGCTGTGACAGCTGACATGAGAGCAAAGCCATAAAGGCCGTATTTCACCGGGGTTGAGCTTGAAAGCCTTGATTTTACATAGGCGAGAATGGAGAGCAGAAAAAAGAGTGTTGCCAGGGAAGCAAAGCGCTGTGTGATATAGGTGACGGCCTGGGTCTGCACAGGGTGGCTCACGAAAATGAGTGCAGAACAAAGGGCAAAGATATCAGGAGTAATGGGTGGAGCAAGTGTGTGATCCGGGGTGACATCTGAGAAGAAGGGGGTTTGAAAGATCAGTCTTATCAGAAAATAGAGAAGGAGCGCATTAATGATATGGACGAGGATATTGAATACATGATACCCGGTGACATCAAGGCCGTGCAGATGGTAGTTCAATGCAAGAGTGAAATACCCGACAATTCTCGTAATAAATGCATATCTGAAATTAATGGCGACGTCAGTAAGGCCCATCACCTTTGAAGGCTCCAGAAAATAGCTCAAGTCCTTTATGGCGGAGTTCTGGATTATGTATTCATCATCATCCAGTTCAAAATGTGCATTGAAGGTGTTTGAGTAGATCAGAAACCCGAAGACTCCGATAATAAGCAGATGAATATATGTCTTATGTGAAAAGCCCTTCTTCATTTCTTGTTCATCCCTCGTATGCTCTCCAGGTTATTTCTTGCCCCTGCATGGTCCGGTCTTAGACGGAGCACCGTCTGAAATTCCCTGGCAGCTTCATCATAACGGCCCTGCTTTTTGTA
>DKBK01000070.1 GCA_002451135.1 Nitrospiraceae bacterium UBA6902 | reverse complement strand
GAAACTGACTTTAGTCTTTCTTCTGCTTCAGCCAGTTTTGTTACATCTGTAGGTGGAACAAGCGATGGGACAACAAGCTTTCAGACCTATTTCAATAATAACAATTTACTTTTTGACACAACGGGATCTGTTGGCGTGTTAGGCCCATATATAGCCGGTCAGCCGGATGCTCCTTTTGGTGGAGTGACCAATGGGAGTGGTTCAACGGATACGAGCTATTCCATAACACAGCTAGCAACAATCTCTCATACAGCAGGTGGTCAAAATACGAGCTTTGATATGAACGTGAATGTCGTCCCCGAACCGATCAGCACAATTCTCTTTNNTTATCCGCCCTTTTAAAAAATGTATCACCCGTGTCCTCTTCCCTCCACTCAGCGAGGCCGATGCTGACGCTCACATGTCCAATGTCATCAAATGCGATGCTATATACGGCATCCCTGATTTTCTCCGCCAGAATCAGCGCCTGTTCCATGTTTGCATTTACCACTATCACGGCAAACTCCTCCCCCCCTATGCGAAACAGGGCGTCACTGCTTCTGACGGTACTCGAAACAGTCTGAGCAATTTTTCTTAAGACATAATCACCCCTGTCATGTCCGAATCTGTCGTTGACTGCTTTAAAATGATCTATATCAAACAGCAGTAAAGAGAGCGATGAATGATACCTTCTGATCCTGCTTATGTCCTGCCGCAGGATGAGATTATAAGAATACCTGTTTAATATATTGGTGAGCGGGTCATGGCTTGCCAGAAATTCAAGTTCATCCCGGACGTGCTTCCTTATCAGGACAATACTGACCACGACAACAACGATATTAAATCCAATGATCACGAATACAAAATTCAGGACCGCCAGTTTCGTTTCTGAGATAAACTGTGTCTCGAACACAAGCCTGTTGGCGGCTTCCCAGCACTGCTCGCTTAAATCAATGACCCTCTCCCTTTTTTCGATGGTGCCCTCACTGCCGAGGTCCTCCAAACTCTCCTGAAGCAGCGTCCATCTCTGGAGCAGTTCCTTCTTAAGACCGGTAAACCTTTCGTTTCTTACATACCGTTCCAGCATGTTCTCCTCCCGCTCCAGGTCCTTGAGTATGCTGTTTATCTCTTGTATATTAAAGGCCGTCTCCCTGCCTGCGAGTGCAAGCTTTGTCACCCTCTGTATTGACCCTCTGACAATCCCTGCGTAATTTATCACCTTCGCGTCGTTCTTTAATCTCTCTGATACCACATATATAAATAACGCATTACTGAACACGATTACACACAGAATCCATGATACGAGGGCAAGAAGCTTGGAGCGTTTTGTTATTTCACTCATGATCTTAATTACTACCTCATAACGTAATCATCAAAGCAGACGGCAGCGAATTCNNAAAATGCAGCCTGCAATAACATTATCTTTTATCACAAGCTTTCTATAGATATATGTGCCTTCATCCTTTTGAACAATTGACTCCAGTTTACCTTCGGCATCTATGTCTCCTGCTGCCGCGAGATCGATGCCCACGACTTTAAGGATATTGGACATCGTTGTCCCTTCATATACGGCATCTCCTCCCGCCATGTTTACTCCCGCGATTTCCCCCTGCTTCCGCGCCGCAGGCCAGATACCGTAAAACATCCCCCTGTGCTCTATCAGATCACCCGCAGCGTAAATATCCTTTATCTCTGTTTCCATTCTGTCATTGACGACCACCCCTTTGCTTATGGTAAGGCCAAGTCTTTTGCACAAGTCTGCCTGCGGTCTTACCCCGGCTGAAATAATGATGAGGTCCCCGCCAATTTCAGTTCCGTCCTCAAGCAGCAGCCCCTTTACCCCCTCGTCTCCCGTGATCTCTTTTGATTTTGCCCCGAGATAAAACCTAAACCCCATGCCCTCCATCTGTGCCTTGAGGACCCCGGCGCCTTCCGGGTCCATCTGTCTCGGCAGCAGGCGGGGGAAAAACTCGACGACTGTTACGTCATGCCCTGTCTTTCTGAGGCTGTTGCCTGCTTCAAGGCCGAGCACGCCTCCGCCGATGAGAATAACCCTTTTCACGCCTTCCGCATACGCAATGATTTCATCCGCATCCCGGATTGTTCGTAACGTAAAAACCCCTTTTTTATCCGCTCCCGGGATGGGCGGGACAAAAGAAATGCCACCGGTTGCAATAAGCAGTCTGTCATATGCCAGTTCCCCGCTGCCGGCAGTCACGACCCTTTTATTGTCTTTATCTATCTCCAGGACGGGCGCGTTCAAGATGAGCCTGATATTGTTCTTTTCATACCAGTCGCCTTTATGAATAATAATGTCCTGTTCCTTCGCCTCCCTTGCGAGATATTCGATTAACCGTATCCGGCTGTAAAAAGGCACAGCCTCGTCTGTAAGGAACGTTATTTCACCGCCCCTGTCCAACTTCCTGATATGTTCGGCCGCGGTAGTTCCGGCAACTCCACTTCCTATAATTACATATCTCATGAGATTGCTCCTTCTGAATTTTGAGGTTCTTAAAAGAATCCAGTTTGTCATTCCCGAATCCTGCCCCCGCATGTCTTGAGCCGGGGATTTTTATCGGGTCGAAGCGACTCTCAGCAACGACGCGCACCGAGAATCCCGTATCTTCATAATCAATATTCTGCCAGGTCATTGACTCGTTATCGATCCCTTCTGAAACATGGTGATAAAGAATATTAAAATACTCACCAGCACAATCGTGGGGCCGGAGGACGTATTGAGGTAAATAGACACTGCCAGCCCGATGACCCCGGAAACGACCCCAAAGACACATGAAAGCACAAAGAGCCGCTTCATGCTTGAAGCAAGGTTTTTGGCAGATGCGGCGGGGACGATGAGAAGTGACGTCACCAGGATCATCCCGATAATCTTAAGGCTTACGGTTATCACCACCGCGATAATCAGGAACAACAGATATTCAAAAAACCGCACACTGATTCCTTCCACTCTTGCCAGGTCCCGGTTGAACGTGATCTGGAGAAAGGGTTTGAGGAAGGTCAGGAGGATGAGAATGGTCAGAATCCCGATGATAAAGATCATCACGAGGTCCTTATCCGTTATGGAAAGGATGTCTCCGAAGAGGAAGGTAAACAGGTCGGTCCTGTAGCCTTTGAGCATCCCCATGACCAGCATGCCCGCAGCGATTGTGCCTGAAAACGCGATCCCTATGACCGTGTCATGGGACAGGCCTGTCTTTTCGGAAAGAAACGCGATGATCACAGCGATAAGCACTGCCACGATGACTGATGATAATGTGAGGTCAAGCCCAAGCAGGGCACCGGCCGCAATCCCGGCAAAGGCGGAATGCGAGATGGCATCAGAATAGAAGGACATCCTCCTGAGCACCACAAAATTCCCGACAAAAGGACAAAGGATGCCGACCATGACAGAGGCCAGCAGTGCCCTTTGAATAAAAGGATATGAAATAAATTCGCTAATCATGTTCATGGCAGCTATGGATATACGCGCCCATCATTTCTCCGTACATGCTCTTGATGACCTCGTCGGTCAGCGTCTCCTCGGGCCTCCCGGTGCATATCAGCTTCCTGTTCATGCAGAGCACATTGTCAGCGTAACGGTACACCACGTTAAGATCATGAGAGATCAGAATCACCGTCAGCCCTTTTTCCCTGTTGAGGCGTCTGATCAGGTCGTGGAATCTCTCCTGCCCCTCAATGTCCACGCCTGAGGCGGGTTCATCGAGGAAGAGTATCTTCGGTTCATTCACAATGGCCTTTGCGATCATGACCCTCTGGAGTTCACCCCCGGACAGACTGCCGATACTCCTCTGCGCCAGTGCCTGGGCGCCCACAATCTTCAATAATCCCTCAATGTGCTCCCTCGCACTCTTTCTTTTCAGAAACGGGACCGGATAGACAGGCGGCAACGTAAAACCCAGAAGCTCTGATACGGTAAGAGGGATTGTCCGGTCAAATTCCAGCCTCTGGGGCACATATCCCACCTTTATATCAGAGTGGTTATTTTTAAAAGGCCGTCCGAAAAGCGACACCGTGCCTGTCTGATAGGGGATAAGCCCGAGAATGGCCTTTATCAGCGTGGTCTTGCCCGCGCCGTTCGGGCCGATGATTGCAATGATACTCCCGTCCTCAACAGAGAACGTGATGTTCTCAATAAGGTGCCGGTTGTCGGCCTTTACACAGAGGTTTTCAACGTGCAGGGCAATCATGATAATTCCTCATTGCAATGCCTCCCTGAGAGCTGCGAGGTTGGCCCTCATGCGCTCTTCATACCAACCTATTCCGGGAGACCCTTTCTCAAGCGTATCAAGGCTGTATACCTTCAGGCCAAGATCCGCTGCGAGTGAACTCACTATCTTATGCGAGGCCTGAATTTCGGTAAATATCGATTTGATACCCTTTGATTTAATTGTTTCTATCACAGACGCGATGTGCCTGGGAGAAGGTTCTGTCTCAGGGGTCTCCTGGATCACGGCCGCCTGCCTGAGTCCGTATTCACGGGCAAAATAACCGAAGGCTGAATGAAAGGCGACAAACTCCTTATTCTTCCATGTCTTTATTTCCTCCCTGATCTCCCTGTCCAGACTAATGAGACGCACAGTATATGCTGCGGCATTCGCAGCGTATATTTCACCATTGCGCGGATCGGTTTTTATCATGGCATCTCTTATGTTCCTCACCTGGATCATCGCATTTCGCGGAGAGAGCCATATATGAGGATCTTTATTCACGATCTCGACGCCTCTGCTCGTATCAACGACAATCAGCTTTCCGCCATCGGCCCCGTGCGCAGGGGCGGAGTCAATGACGTTATCGAGCCACGCCTCAAGGCTGACCCCGTTAATGACAAGGACGTGCGCATTCAATATCCTTCTCGCATCCATGGGACTTAAAGAGAAATCATGGGGCCCTGCACCGGAAGGCAGGAGGTTTTCGACATCTGCGGCATCACCGGCAATGTTTCCGGTAAAGCTGTACAGAGGGGCAATCGTAGTCAGTATCCTGAGTTTTTCAGATGCCCCGGGTCCGGTCAGGTGAGCCTCCCCGGATACATCCGGCTCGTTTTTCTGGCACGACGACAAAGCAAGGGACATTATAACAACCGCAAGGGATAAGAGTCTTTTGTAGGTGATCACGGATAGAATTATACCATAATAGTAAGCGTTTGACCCGTTTACACACTTCAAACAGTTCGAACGGTTTTTTCGTATGTTATCATTACTGATGATGAAATCTTTCCGTCCCCTTGCAGCGCTCCGGCACAGGAATTTCAGGTTATTCTGGACTGGTCAACTGATTTCCCTCACAGGCACATGGATGCATCAGGCCGCCCAGGGCTGGCTTGTTTTCAAACTTACGGACTCCCCCTTTTTCCTCGGTCTTGCGGGAATGGCGGCATCAGCACCAATCCTCCTCTTTACCCTGGCCGGAGGGGTTATCGCAGACAGACATCCGAAAAAAAATATTATGCTCCTGTCAAACACGGTAGTGATGATCCTGGCCCTGATCCTGGCATTCCTTGTGGCTGCCGGAGCAGTCAATGTCTGGCATGTCCTCATCCTTGCCTTCCTCATCGGCTCGGCAAACGCATTTGAGATCCCCGCGCGTCAGGCCTTCATTATCGAACTGGTCGGGAAAGAAGACCTGCTCAACGGCATTGCCCTGAATTCATCAGCCTTTCACGCCGCAAGGATGATCGGCCCTGCCATCGCTGGCCTGCTTATGGGCGCCTTCGGCCTTGCCCCGTGCTTCTTTATCAATGCGATAAGCTTCATTGCGATAGTCATTGCCCTTGTCAAGATGCGTTTCATAACCGAAGAGGTCAATCCCGCCGCAAAACCGGGAATGACTAAATCATTCATTGAGGGTCTCAAATACATCCTCCATAGTCCCGACATCTCCGCACTCCTGATCGCAGCAGGGATCGTCAGCTTCTTCGGATTCCCTTACATCTCTTTCCTTCCTGTGTACGCGCGGGACATCCTCAAGACTGGCGCCACCGGACTCGGCATTCTCATGGGCTGCGCGGGGGCAGGCGCGTTTACCGGTGCGGTCGGACTCGCAATAAAGGGAGATACGGCGAGAAAAGGCATCGTGATGGCAGTGGCTGGGGTCCTCTTTTCAACCGCCCTGCTCGTGTTTTCATTATCAACCACTGTCTGGCTTTCATACGCCATGTTATTTCTTGTCGGGCTGGGGGCCATCAACCAGATAGCCACCGCAAACACCCTGCTTCAGCTTAAGGTCCCGCACGCATTAAGGGGAAGGGTAATGAGCTCNNGAGTCAGCTTCTCTCCTTCCCAGGGGAGTACAGAGGGGTTGTCCTTTTTGCTGAGAGTTGACCGCCTGTAGATGTTTTATATGATATACTGAACCCATGGAACAGTTATTGGATAAATTACCATGGAGTATTGTTATCTTTTTCTGCTGCACCCTGGGCCTCGCCCCGTTCTGGCCGCCTCACATCGTTGAGAAAATACTCATGCTTATCAGGGGCCGCCTCGTCCGTCCCATAGACTGGTTCGACCTGCTCCTCCACGGTACGCCGTGGGTATTACTTGTTTTGAAGCTGATGTACGCTAAGAAATATTGATCCACAACGATATAAAAAGCCAGGTGAGCGGTACTTCCTGAACATACGTCAGCAGCGCTTTGTATTTTGATAATTACTAAAGACTATTTTTTCAAGAGTGCATCACAACGCCTTCCAGGAACGACAATACGTTTATCCGGCACACCTGCTTTGAGGGCGGTATTCATACATAATGCGGGCTAGATCGTCTGCAGATACTCATCAGTCTCTGACCTGATTTGCGTGATCATCTCTTTGACCCCTTCAACCAGCGGTTTCATGTCCTCCCACTTGATGTTGAACATGTAGGTATAAATAAAATAGTTACGGAAGGACAAATACTTGGAGATCGTGTGCAAAAGATCCGGAGGGAGTATCCCTATCTCGCCCGCCTTCCTCAACACCTTCTCATGCCAGCCGGGGGCGTCTCCCACATCGAGCTTATCGTAGAGGAGCATCTGCTTGAGGATACTCTCAACCGCGCTGTAGGTATTCATGATATACGTAGAGATGGCCGCCTGTTCAGCCAGGGTGTATTCAGCTTTTTCAAGCTTGAAAACGGCGAAAAGCTCATTCAATATACGATCAATATTAGTGAATTCATTCTCACAGTACTGCTTCAGTTCATCGATAGTCATGGGTAATTCCCTCCTCTAAAGTCTCCCTGATCTGATTATGGAAATAAGAAGCCTCAGGCCCAGTAAAAAGGCAACCATAAAACCAATGGCCCCCACCGCGGGCAGGCCGAATATCTTGCCTCCGATATTGGATTGTATCAGCATGGATGATCCTATGATGGTAGAGGCGATGATCAGGCTGAATGCAATCCGGTTGCTTGAGCGGTCTATGTCCCTGATCAGCTTTTCCATGCCCACAGGGTCTATCTTAAAACTCACTTCATCACGAAGGGTCTTTCTCAGAAGCCGGTTTATCTGCTTGGGCGTATCAAGAAAGAGCTCTCCCAGTTCGGTCAAATTGTCTTTTGCCTTCCCCAATATGCTCTCGGGGCTCATGCGTTTTTTTACGAGCTTGGCCGCATAAGGTTCAGCTGCTGATATGAGATTGAATTTGGGATCAAGCCGTCGGCCTATATTGTCCACGATAAGGATCGTCCTGTTCATCAGCAGGAGATCGGTAGGCACCCTGAGACCGTGCTTAATGACAAGGTGGGTGAGGGCCTCGAGGTATTCAGGAACGTTGATTTCCGAAATACTGAGGTCGTACAGCGGCTCCATCATGTACACCAGGTCAGCGCGGAATTCCCTCTTGAATGCGTCCAGGTCCAGTTCATCCTCCATCAGACCGAGGTTTATGTATATGTCGATAAGCCGGTCAAAATCCTTGTTGATGACTGCGAGAAACGCGCGTGCAATATTATCAATCATCTCTGGCGACAGCCAGCCGACTATGCCAAAGTCCATAAGGCCTATTCTGCCGTCCTTCAGGACAAATATGTTCCCCGGATGCGGGTCCGCGTGGAAAAAGCCGTCTTCAAATATCATCTTGAAATACGCATCAACGCCCTTCCTGGCCAGCGCCCGCCTGTCTATTCCGAGGTCATCGATGGCTTTCATATCATCGATTTTTGCGCCCTCGATCCTCTCCATCACAATGACCCTGGCAGAAAGATAATCCGGATACACGGCAGGGATATAAATATCAGGATGCCCTTCAAAGTTCTTCCTGAAGCGCTGGGCGTTCTTTGCCTCCAAAATAAAATCCAGCTCCCTCTTCACCGTCTTCGCGAATTCATTGACAATCCCCTCTGGATCAAAATATTTGCTTTCCGGGATGTATTTCAGCATAAGGCGGGCGATCGCGCCCAGGATTATGATATCGGTTTCTATGATATCGGGAATGTCCGGCCGCTGGACCTTCACAATGACTTTTTCTCCGGTACTCAGAAGAGCGGTATGCACCTGTGCAATAGAAGCTGCGGCAACAGGGACCATCTGAAAGTCTTCGAAGAGATCTGCCAGAGGCACTTTGAATTCTGCTTCTATCATCTGAACCGCTTTATCAGAAGAGAAAGGAGGGACCCTGTCCTGAAGCTTTTTAAATTCATTCGCATACTCCTCTGTCACCAGGTCAGGTCGTGTGGAAAGCATCTGGGCGAGTTTGATAAAAGACGGCCCCAGTTCTCCGAAGGCCATTCTCAGTCTCTGCGGGATGGTATGCCTTTCCATGTCCTGCCAGCGGGTAAAATATTTGATCCTTTTTCTAAGCGGTATGAAGCGCTGCAGATTGGTTTGTTCAATAAACTGTCCGAAGCCGTGTTTAAGGAGTACGTTGACGATCTGTCTTATACGGCTGAGATTTTTGTATGTATGCCAGAATCTTAAGAGACCGGTAATACCCATGAGAGGAACTTATGACTCCCTGTCCGGTGCCGATTCTTCAAGTTTCTTGATCCGTGAAGAGAGTGCCGTGAGCTTTCTGCTCAGCTTCTCTACCTCGTCTCTTGTCGGGATATTCATCTTTTCAAGCGCCTTATTGATTATTTCTGTTAAGCCCTTGCTGATGTCCTCTCCTGATTTTGACGCCTTTTCAGAATACTCTTTAATAAGCTTGGCGCCCTGGCTCTCACTCAATTCACCCTTCTTCACAAGTTCGTCAACAAGCTCACTGATCTTCTCCGGGACGCCGATCCCCACCATTAATGCCTTGTGAATGATTTCATTGACTGTCATGATCCCCTCCTTTTGTCAGTTGTCAGTTATTAGTTGCGGGTTATTAGTTTTCAGTTTTTAGACTGACAACTAATAACTACCAACTATGTTATCTTTTCCTTAATTATATCAGACACGGAAGATAACGCCCTGTCAATTCCGTCCGCATCACTCGTCCCGCCCTGCGCCATGTCCGGTCTGCCGCCGCCTTTCCCCCCTGTAACAGCCTTTAAAATCTCTCCTGCATTGAAACGCGGTACAAGGTCTTTCGTCACAACAGACACGTAATACGCCTGACCCTCCAGCGCCGATCCAAGGACTATAACGCCGGAACCCATTTTGTCCTTTAACGAATCGGCAAGGCCCCTTAATGATTTCATGTCCAGGCCTTCTTCTTTATGGGCCAGCACCTTGATTTTATTAATTACCACTATTTCTTCCAATATCACATCAACCCCGCGCGTTACCGCTTTCTGTTTTATTTTATCAAGCTCCTTTTCGTGCTGCTTCAGGTCACCCAAAACCTTTTCCACCCGTTCTGAAACTTTCAGATCGTTCACTTTAAGCAGCGCAGCGGTTTTCTTTAGCTCTGCCTCCCTTGCTTTGTTGTATTCAAGGGTTGCGTACCCTGTAATGGCCTCAATGCGTCTGATGCCTGATGCAACGCTTCCTTCGGATATGATCTTGAAAGGGCCTATGTCCCCTGTCGCGCGGCAGTGGGTGCCGCCGCACAGTTCAGCGGAAAAATCCCCTGCCCTTACCACTCTTACATCATTCCCGTACTTCTCTCCGAATAATGCTGTCACGCCTTTGGAGATGGCATCGTCAAGAGATGTTTCCTTCACCTCAACAGGAAGGTTCCGGATGATCTTTTGATTGACGATTTCTTCGACCTCGCTTATCTCACGATCATCCATTGCAAAGAAATGCGTGAAGTCAAACCTGAGCCTGTCAGAAGCGACCAGTGAGCCGGCCTGCTTAATGTGGTCGCCAAGCACTTCCCTTAACGCGGCCTGGAGCAGGTGCGTGGCGGTATGGTTGCGCATAACAGAGTTTCTTCTTTCCTCTTCAACCAGCGCATGGACTGCCATCCCCCTGCGCAGCGTCCCCTTCTTTACTGTCCCTGTATGAAGCACTATATTACTGATCTTCCTTGTATGCCTGACATCTACCTTTACCGTATCAGCTTTGATGGTCCCGATATCGCTGATCTGCCCTCCTGATTCCGCATAAAAGGGAGTTACATCCAGCACGAGTTCCACTTCTTCGCCTTCATGCGCCTCTTCAGCGAGTGAATTGTTCTTTATGATCCCGCTCACAATACAATCAGCCTGGAGCGTCTCATAACCGAGGAACTCCGTGGCTTCCAGGCTGTCCCTGATCTTTTTATAAATCGCCGGGACTTCTTCTTCCGCGCCGACCCATGAAGCCCTGGCACGGGTCTTCTGAAGCTCCATTTCATCATTAAAGCCTTTATGATCTATCAAGAGATTGTTATCGTCTGCAATGTCCTGGGCAAGGTCAAGCGGAAAGCCGAATGTATCATACAGCTTAAAGAGTTCAGCACCGGGGATGGTATCTTTTCCCGAGGCCTTCACTTCAGTCATAAGTTTGTCCAAAATGCTCACGCCGGAATTGAGGGTATGGGCAAACCTCTCTTCTTCAAACTTAAGCACTTTTTTGCTGTTTGGCGTATCCTCAAGCAATTCGGGATAAGGCCCGGACATCATCTCATATACCGCGTCAAGCACCTGATAAAGGAATGGTCCCTCAATACCGAGCATGAACCCGTGTCTCGCGGCCCTCCGTATAATCCTTCTCAGCACATACCCCCTGCCCTCATTCGACGGCGTCAGCCCTTCTGAAAGGACAAACGCCGCAGACCTTATATGGTCAGCGATAACCCGCATAGAGACATTAGTGGCAGAATCGGCATGGTATTTTTTCCCTGAAATGGCCTCGACACCCCTGATGATCGGCATGAACAGGTCGGAGTCAAAATTGTTCACCTTGCCCTGAAGCACTGCCGAAAGCCTCTCAAGCCCCATTCCGGTATCGATGCTGGGTTTAGGTAAAGGGGTCAATTCGCCTGAGGCGTTCCTGTTATACTGCATGAATACGAGGTTCCATATCTCGAGATATCGGTCACAGTCGCATCCCACCGTGCATGTAGACTTGCCGCAGCCCAGTTCAGGCCCCTGGTCGATCAGTATTTCAGAACAGGGACCGCACGGGCCGGTGTCCCCCATCTGCCAGAAATTGTCCTTCTCGCCAAGCCGGTAAATCCGGTCTGCGGGGACGCCTATGTCCCTTTGCCATATCTCCGCGGCCTCATCATCTTTTTCATACACCGTCACATACAGTTTGTCCGGGGGCAGCATGACCCGTTCCGTCAGAAACTCCCAGGCCCATGCCGCAGCCTCTTTCTTGAAATAATCCCCAAATGAGAAGTTGCCGAGCATCTCAAAAAATGTGTGGTGCCGCGCGGTCCTGCCGACGTTCTCAAGGTCATTGTGCTTGCCGCCGGCCCTGAGACACTTCTGCACTGTTGTCGCCCTTTTGAACCGGAGTTCCTCTTCCCCTAAAAAGACCGATTTAAACTGGACCATCCCCGCATTGGTAAAAAGGAGGGTCGGGTCGTTTTTTGGAAGTAGCTGCGAGCTCGGTAGGACCTCGTGCCCCTTCTCCCTGAAAAAGTCCAGAAACAGCTGTCTTATCTGTTTACTTTCCATAATCTTTAGGAAATACTATTCTATTATGAATCCTCGATATCAAGCATATAATATACTGCATTATATCAATTTTAGGTATATATTTTAAATTGACATAAGGACAGATTGTTGTGATACTCATTCACCCTCCCGTCGCAAAACTCTCTGAACCGCCGGCTGGCCTGGCGCGACTTTCAGGGGCGCTTACGCGTTATGGAATAAGCCACCGCATGCTGGATGCAAATCTGGAAGGGCTGCTTTATCTCATTGATCGCTCCAAACCGCAGGCCAGTGCCTCATCCGACAGGTGGACCCGCCGGGCCTTCCGTAATGCCTCAGGGAATTACTCTTCTCTGAGAAGTTGGCAAACATATCTTAATATCGACCGATACAAAAGGGCGGTGATTGATCTGAACCGTGCGATTGAAAAGTCCGTTGACAGCAGGGTAAGCCTCGGACTCGCAAATTATAAGGACAGTTCGCTTTCTCCCTTGCGAAGCGCTGACCTCATGAAGGCTGCTGAACGACCTGAGGGCAATCCCTTTTACCCGTATTTCTCAAAACGTCTCCGGGGGCTGATGGAAAAAGACGGACCTTCCTCGGCCGGGTTTTCCCTCAATTATTTAAGCCAGGCGCTGAGCGCTTTTGCAATGATCGGCTTCATAAGACAGAACTTCCCGGGGATGAAAATTATCGTCGGCGGGGGACTCGTTACTTCATGGTTGAAGAACCCGGATTGGCAGGACCCGTTCACGGGACTCGTTGATACCCTGATCGCCGGGCCGGGTGAGCAGCAGCTTCTCTCAAGCCTGGGTATCGGCAACACCAGTGAGATACACTATACGCCAGCATATGATTCATTCCCTTTAAATAATTACCTGTCTCCGGGGCGGATCCTTCCCTACAGCGCTTCTCGTGGCTGCTACTGGAACAGGTGCTCTTTCTGCCCTGAAAGGGCGGAAGACAATCCATACATACCTCTTCCGGCTGAGAGGGCAATGGACGATCTCAATGCGCTCATTACGAACCTAAGGCCCTCTCTTGTTCATCTGCTGGATAACGCCGTCAACGCGGCACTGTTAAAAAGGCTGGCCACAGAGCCGCTTGGAGTTCCCTGGTACGGATTTGCCCGGGTCAGCCGTCTTTTGACTGACATGGATTTTTGCAGGGAACTGAAACAATCAGGTTGTGTTATGCTGAAGCTCGGGCTCGAATCCGGTGACCCGGCGGTCCTTGAAAAAATGCAAAAAGGGATTGACCCTGAAGGCGCGTCCCTGGTCTTAAAGACATTGAAAGAGGCGGGGATATCAACCTATGTCTATCTCCTCTTCGGCACGCCACCGGAGACACTGGCTGAAGCCCGGAACACACTTGAATTTACTATAAGGCATAGAGATGAAATCGGGTTCCTGAATATTGCGCTCTTTAACATGCCTGTGTGCGGACCGGAGATATCCGGATATAGGACCAGCCGTTTTTATGAGGGAGACCTGTCTCTCTATACCGATTTTACGCACCCTCACGGCTGGGACAGAAAGCAGGTCAGGCATTTCCTGGACAATGAATTCAAAAAACATCCGGCTGTCTCGGCAATATTACGGAGAGACCCTCCCCTGTTTACTTCCAACCACGCACCTCTTTTTGTGTTGCGGCATGGCTGATCATTGCCGGATATTACAAACAGCAGTGAATAACAGGAGTGGCAGATATAAATACGTGTCTGTGAAAGAGGGCCTGCTTCTCACACGTAATGAAGGCCCGTATCTGCTTGTCTATTATCCCGGGAGGGCACTCATACTATTAGTACCATCAGGTGAAAAATAAGCTGTGGACGGGTCTTCAGGAGGCAGGTCGCCATTATCAGGAATGGGGGGCAACCAGCGCCTGCCGCGGCAAGTCGCCATTAAGGCCCCGCTTTTACACAGACCTTTTCTACATTTTTATAGTCTATATGTGCTATAAAATCGTACCCCATGTCTTCTTTCAGGGGAGATGATGCCCAGACATGCACTAATTGATCCAGCAATCTCGTTATTGGCATGTTTTTGCATGCAGGGTATGTTTGTAAAAATAAATCTGTCTGCTGCACATAAAAACTTATGGGTCTATAAAATAACGACTGTGCCTGAGCAGTCAATTTATTTGCCTCAGTTCTCGATATCTCAGTATCGTTCTTCATTCTCCTATGTTCTGATGCTACCCCAGTAGCGATTCCTGATCTATATCCCACAAGCAGCCCACCGATTAATATAGTTTTATATGCGATGTCAAATTTATCCCAAATTGCCGCACTTGGCGCACGGGGGGCTAATTGATCATCGGGAATTTCACAAAAGACCAAGTTCGGGGAAATAACTACGATAAGACACAAGAAAGACAATAATTTCTTCATTTCTCTATCTCCTTTTTTAGGGACTTTCCCCTGCTTTTCTTTCCTGTTTTCTTGGGAGACACGTTTCTTCCTTTAGGGACAGCCTGTTTTGCGGGTCTGATTTTTTCTGCCTTTATCTCGATGTCCTCCTTTGTGCCAATTGCCGGACTCTGTACGTCAATCTCCTCAATTACGGTTATATCCTCTTCTTTATTCCGCCATGCATATATCGGCACTGTTCCTTCAACCTCTCCAATACGTCCCTCTTCCGCAATGATCGGTTCCTCTCCTTCAGGCTCCTCTATGTCCTGACTGGCATGTCTTGTAAGCACTATCTTTTCCGCATCAAGCCAGTTCTGAAAGTCTCTGCCATTTATGCAACCGCTTTGTTTGTAGAGCACATACGCAACCTTTGCTATTTCTTCCTGCAAGTTCATCGTGTTACCTCCTGACTCATTATTTGTAAAAATATATCACCAATCCCAATACAATTCAACTATTACAGAATCATACGAGAACAGCGATAAAGAAGTGCCATTGCAAGAGGGAGGCAGGATAGGCACTGAAAAATCTAAAAGAAAATAAGGATAAATCTTAATAATTCTTTTAGAGATACGGAGAAAAGAGCCGGGCGATTCCGTCCCGGAGTTTGACCGGCAGGGTACGGCTGTTTACCTCTTCAAGTGTTATATTATGTGAACGGTTTATTTTTGCACTGATGATCTGATTCATTTTGGCAGCAAAGTTTCTGTCATAGCATTCGATATTGAATTCGAAGTTGAGGCGGAAGCTCCGCGTGTCCCAGTTAGCTGATCCAAGAAGAATCCAGACATCGTCAACAACCATTAATTTGGAATGATCAAAAGGCGGCGGGGATAGCCATACCCTGGAGCCATGTTCCAGTACCTGCTGAAGCAAATCCATTGATGCCCATTTCACAAGCGGCAGGTTATTTTCCATGGGAAGGACAATATCCATATTTACTCCACGCAACGCTGCAAGATTAATTGACTTTATGAGCGCGGAATCAGGGAGAAAGTATGGCGTGACGATGCGCACCGAAGACTGGGCTGCGATAAGAGCTCCGTGCACTATCCACTGGAGTTTCTCAAAGTCCTCGTCCGGACCGTCAGGGATGCCGCGGGCACTCGTCGTCCCATTCGTTTCTAAAGGGCGGGGAAACTCCTCAGTCTCAGGATGTTCACCTGAACAGAATGCCCAGTCTGCCAGGAATACTTCCTGGAGATGGGCCACAACAGGTCCGTCAACGCAAAAGTGAAGATCATGAAATGGATGTCTCGGATTTTCCTTCAGCATGAGTCCTTCCCGGATGTTCATTCCTCCGGTAAATCCTTTTTGACCGTCAATAACGAGTATCTTTCTGTGATTTCTCAGATTCATATAGGGAGTCCGCCAGGGAATCATGGTGGGGAGAAACCTGGCAACTTCAATGCCGCTGCTCCGCAGCAGACGCGTGACAGGCGGAAATGAATACCGCGCTCCGACATCGTCAATAATAACCCTGACTTTCACCCCTCTCCGGGCGGCTCGTACAAGTGCCTCGACAAACATTTTGCCTGCCCTGTCACTGTCAAATATATAGGTCATCATATGTACGGAATGTTCCGCCCTGTCAATGGCACTGATCATTGCCGGATATGCTTCGTCACCATTTACAAGGAGTTGAAGCGCATTGCCTTTGAGTAGGGGCTTCTGTATGATCGTATGCACCAGATGGGAAAATCGCGAGAACTGCGGAGGGACGTCAATATCCTCAGGTCGTTCCGGAACTTCTTTGGGATATGACGTCACGTGATCAGACCTGAGATTTCTCGCCCGCCGCCTGATCCGGTTAATGCCAAGGAGTACGTAGATGAATGCACCAAGAACAGGAACCAGCCAGATGACACCCACCCATCCGACAGCAGATCGGGTATCACGCTTGTGCAAAATGGCGTGTCCGGAGGCAAAAATCGCAAGAAGGATAGTCAGAAACGCCGCGATATGAGGCCAGAATCCAAAAAATATATCAACTATTTGTGGCAGTGCCTGAAAGGGTATGTGTACCTCCCTCACTTCTCACTATTAAATTCATCTTTTATGACTATGCTTCATTCTTTCCTATGTGCGTCAAGGACTACTTTCTCATGTTATTATTTTTTTAGAGATTAAAATGTCTTCAATATATACTCTGCTATTGAGTGCGCATCCTTGTTCGGAATATCGGTTTCATGAAACTCGGTCATGCCTGGCCCGGGATTTCTCATTTTCTTTACGATATCTTCCGGTGTGTTGATATTGTTGGACTCGAGGATATTCTTATCAAGTGTCTTCTCGGAATTAATGATATTCTTTCCATCAGGGTGGCACATAGCGCACTTTTGTTTGAATAATTCTTCCCCGGACTGTGTCGCCTGCTGCCCCGAAACTTTATGTGAACTAACTACCAGCACAACCAGCGCTATCATCATAAATACGGCAATAATTCTTTTCATTATTTTTTACTCCTTTCCATTCTGGCCCTTGCAGTAGTCTTTTATAAAATATCTCTCATCTTATACGTTACTGGGTATAGAGATATATATCAGCACCCCTGCATAAGGTAAAACGTCTTAAAAAGACCTCACGACCATTATACACTGTTTCACACATGCTGCAATAATAAAAAGCAAATTCTGAATTTAATCCCTTCACCGCTACATACAATCTTTATATCCATATTCATCCTCATTGAAGCTGATAGTTTCTGACTAGGCCTGCTCAATCCCAAAACCCTGATTGGAGCGGTAACTTGGGGCGTCGTATGCATTGGCGTTGCATGCCATATCCCACGCGCAAACGGTTATTCCCTGTTATCCACAAGACTGCACAAATTCTGCGGCCTGCAAGGATATTGATTTTCAATGATATAATGGAACTGATGCCAGTTACTCTCTCTTTTCATGGCGGGGTCGATACCGTCACCGGCTCATGTCATCTGCTGAGCGCCGGTGGGTTAAATATTCTGGTTGACTGCGGTCTTTTTCAGGGGGTCCCCGAGGTTGAAGAGAAAAATTATGACGACTTTGGGTTTGATCCCTCCTCGATAGATTATCTTCTGCTTACCCATGGACACCTCGACCATTGCGGCAGAATCCCTGTGCTTATTAAAAAGGGATTTAAAGGTAAAATTATCACTACCTCTGCAACCTACGATATTGCGAAGATAATTTTACTGGACACGGCAAAGATCCAGGAAGAGGATTTCGCACACTGGAANNGCAGGTCATATTTTTGGGTCAGCCTTTATAGAAATACGGATCAAGGGCTCAGGCACGATCATCTTTTCCGGGGATCTGGGAAACAGGAATAAACCCATCATCAAAGACCCCTCGCTGCCAGGCAAGGCTGATGTCATTGTCACTGAAAGCACATATTCAGACCGAAACCACAAAAATATCGATGAATCTGTCAGGGAATTCCGGCAGGCTATTACTGATACGTGCAGGCGGGGCGGGAATGTCCTCATTCCTTCCTTTGCCATAGAAAGGGCACAGGAACTCCTTTATTTCCTCAGAGAGTTTCTGGAAAAAGGAGATATCCCCGCATGCCATGTCTTTCTCGATTCTCCTATGGCAATCAATGTTGCAGATATCATGAGGGGGAATCCTGAATATTTTGACAAAGAGACGGCCCAACTCTTTCAAGAGGGGAAAGACCCGTTTTCATTTCGAGGATTGAAACTCGTACGGTCTCAGGAAGAATCGAGACAGATTAACTTCATAAAGAGTCATGCCATTATTATCGCCGGATCGGGCATGTGCACAGGCGGAAGGATAAAACATCATCTGAAACATAATATATGGAGAGAGGGGTCTTCCATCATCTTTGTGGGATATCAGGCGGAAGGGACCCTCGGGAGACAGATTGTAGACGGTCAGAAGACAGTAAACATCTTCGGAGAGTCCTNNGGTTACAATTCCTCATTTACATGAGTCGTTCCCACTCATGTAATCTGCTTTTCCGTACCGGAAAAAGCAGGGCTGATACTATAGTCTCAATGTACTGATAAAAAAAAACTTCAGAGAATTTTAAAGGGAGCGTACATGAAATTAAAAATAGGCGTCATGGGAAGCGCAAATAAAAAACAATCTTCCCACTATTCTGAAATAGCCTACAGGCTTGGCAGCGCCATTGCCAGGCATGATTGTATCACAATAACCGGTGCGTGTCCCGGGCTTCCTCTGGCTGCGGCGAATGGGGCAAAAGATGAAGGTGGATTAGTGGTGGGGATATCTCCCGCTCTCAGTCTCTGGGAGCATATTAATAAATATCACTCACCCGCCGAGCACCACGATATCCTGATCTTCACAGGCAGCGGACTGATGGGACGAGAAGTTGTCAATATCCGCTCGTCTGATATCGTGATTGTTGTGGGAGGCAGGTCAGGAACCCTGGGTGAATTCTCTATTGCCTATGACGAGGGGAAACTCATAGGGGCGCTTCTTGGCACAGATGGCATTACCTCGGAAATAAGTAATCTTGTCACGCTTATAAAGAAAAGAACCGGAGCTAAAATAATCTACGACAACGACCCTGATAATCTTGTAGAAAGGCTTATACACTATTACGGCAAGAAACATCATAGACGGCCTTCCTGCTTTCACGAAGAGGGGTAACTACATCTCATTTAAAAAGGTGATGAATATGATTGTTTGACAAGCAGAACAATGTAGAACGTGATCACAATTGCAAGTGACTTATACACAATCTTGACAATATCCTTAATCATGATAAAATTACCGTAGCAAAATCCGTAACAGTGATTATATAAAATGCCCTGATAATTCCAGGTCACTGTCATACACAGGAAGCCCGGCATTACCCTGGCGAAGAGGGAGCTGAGGTGCAGAAAAAGATTCCATCCATAATAACCGGCATCTTTCTCCTTGCAATAATGAAAAGCTCCATCCATGCTGAAACCGGAAAATAAAAGAAGGAGATGCGAAACATGAAGTATTATTTCAGCAAAAAATTGAATATTCCTTTTAATGAAGCGCTTATCAGGGTCACGGATGAACTGAAAAAAGAGGGGTTCGGTATTCTGACAGAGATAGACGTGCAGGCCGCAATGAAGAAAAAGCTGAATGTGGATTTCAGAAAGTACCAGATCCTCGGGGCCTGCAATCCTCCTTTTGCGCATAAGGCCCTTGAGGCAGAGGACAAAATAGGGACCATGCTGCCGTGTAACGTTATTGTACAGGAAACTGAAGGAGGCGTGGAAGTTGCAGCCATAGACCCTGTGGCGTCTATGCAGGCGGTTGAAAATCCCGCCCTGGAGGGAATAGCATCCGAGGTCCAGAGGTTGCTAAAAAAAGTCATTGACAGTCTGTAAAGTGATCGGGATATATATGGTCAACACATTCACGGCAAAAAAAGGAAACTTCTTAACATCGATATGTTCTTTTGCAGTGCGTGTAGATGTTTCTTGACATGACCGGCCCGGGGAATAATGTCACTGGAATCGATAATTCAGACATATGGTTACTGGGCGCTTATGATCGGAACTTTTTTTGAGGGGGAAACGATCCTTGTCATCGGCGGCTTCGCGGCTCATCGAGGGTACCTCTCTCTTCCTCTGGTTATTCTTGCCGCCTTTATCGGCACGCTTGCGGGAGATCAGCTATATTTCTTCATCGGAAGAAAGAAAGGCAACGCGTTTCTTGATAAAAGACCTTCATGGAAACCGCACATGGAAAAGGTGCGCATACTCCTTGAGAGGTATCAGGCATTGCTTATCCTCGGCTTTCGTTTTCTCTACGGACTGAGAACGGTTACCCCTTTTGTGCTCGGAATGAGCCGTGTCAAAACAGCTAACTTCATTATGCTGAACGTCGTCGGGGCGCTTGTCTGGGCGGCACTTTTTGGGACGGGAGGATACCTGTTCGGCGCTGCCCTTGAAATTTTCTTAGAGGACATAAAACGCTACGAACGGTTAACGTTCCTGGGTATGTTTCTTGCCGGACTTGCCGTCTGGGTATTACACTTGTATCAGAAATATCGCGGGAGGTTGCGTAACATTCAGAAGTCAGGATGAACAGATTACACAAACAATATCGGTGAGAAGTCACGCTTTCAATTGGCAATCTTCAAATCTTCTCCCCTTTATGACGCTGGACTCTACCGACAACTCAATAATGCTTGAGTCGAGGAAAATTGTCTATACGATCATGTATGAGTGATTTCTCGTGAGTCAGAATGCG
>DKBK01000083.1 GCA_002451135.1 Nitrospiraceae bacterium UBA6902 | reverse complement strand
GTGACACTTAGAAAAAGATGACAAGCGGGGCCCCTGAGAAAAAGCTGTCCCTGTTCGATTCAACGTGCATCATTGTCGGTATCATTATCGGCGCTGGTATTTATGAGACAGGCCCCCTTGTGGCCGCGAGTATGGGCAGCGGAGCAGGTGTCATCAGCATCTGGCTTGCGGGCGGACTACTCGCGCTGAGCGGGGCATTGTGCTATGCAGAACTGGCCACCGCGTATCCGCGTGAAGGCGGAGATTATGTGTATCTGAACCGCGCGTACGGCGGCCCTGCGGGATATATCTTCGGCTGGTCGCAGCTGGCCATCATCAGGCCCGGAGATATAGCGCTCATGGCCTTTGTCTTTGGGAGGTACGCAGGAACGCTTTATGCCCCTACTGAAAACATCCGCGTGATATACGCGGTTTCAGCTGTTGNNTCGGGCTGCTGGCCATTGTTGCTGCAGGCATGCGTGCGCCGGGGGGAGTGAATGCAGCAGGATCTGCATCGCTCACTATGGGGGGGCTTGAACTTGCCCTTATTCTCGTTCTGTTTACCTATGGCGGCTGGAACGAAATGGCCTATGTAGCAGCAGAGATCAAACGGCCTGAGAGAAACATAGTCCGGGCACTCATAACCGGAACCGTTGCAGTCACCGCATTATATGTGCTTGTCAATATCACATTTCTCCATACGCTTGGGTATGCAAAGACAGCCGCCTCCCAGGCAGTTGCCGTGGAAACAGTCTCCGCGGTGTTCCCTGATATTGCAGGAAGAGCCATTAGTATTCTTATCTGCGTCTCAGCGCTCGGGGCTGTCAACGGACTTATTTTTACCGGCGCGCGCATCTCGTACGCGCTCGGCGCTGAACACAACGCATTTCGCGGACTGGGAAGATGGAGCCTCCGCTTTGGCACCCCGGTGTCGGCCCTCATTGCGCAGGGATGTCTGAGCCTTGTGATTGTCCTCTTCGCCGGGTCGTTTATTGATACGATACTTTATACGGCTCCGGTAGTATGGTTGTTCTTTCTGGCCACCGGCATGTCCGTCTTTGTGCTGAGGCAAAAAGAGCCGGGCACACAGCGTTCCTATAAAATAACCGGTTACCCTGTGACCGCGATTATCTTTTGTGGCTGCAGTGTATTCATGCTGTATAGTTCCGTGTCTTACGCCCTCAGGAACAAACCGGTTGGTCTGCTTGTCATGACCGGCGTCTTGCTGCTAGGAGTGCTGGTCTACAGGTTTACTGAGATGAAAGGAAAGAAGGCGCGCGCATGAAGGTTCTTGTAATTGAGGATGAAAAAGACCTTGCGGATATCATAAAACAGGGGCTCGAAGAAAACGCCTTCACTGTGGAGCTCTGCAATGACGGTGAGGAAGGGCTCTTCATGGCGGAGAATTATCCCTATGACGCGATAGTGCTGGATATCATGCTGCCAACCATGGATGGATTCACGGTCCTGGACAAACTGAGGGCAAAGAAAGTCAAAGTGCCTGTCCTTGTGCTGACTGCCAGGGGAGGGATGGGAGACAAGGTCAGGGGGCTGGACAAGGGGGCTGATGACTATGTGGTGAAGCCTTTCGAATTCCCTGAACTCATCGCAAGATTAAAGGCCATCATCAGGAGAAACAAGGGAGAAGCGTCTCCTCTTATATCAATAGACGACCTGACCATCGACATAAATTCACGGACTGTCAAACGGAGTGATAAGGAGATAAAGCTGTCTTCAAGGGAATATAAGATTCTCGTGTATCTCGCTCTTAACAAGGGGAGAGTGTTAAGCCGGGACCAGATTGCCGAATATATCTATGACCCTGACCATGAACATGAAAGCAATATCGTGGATGTCTACATAAATTTTCTTCGCAACCGGATTGATAAAGGTCACGACAATAAGCTTATACAGACGGTCAGGGGAGAAGGATATACCATAAAAGGAAACAGATGAAACGGGGCGCCGGTTCAATAAAGGGAAGGCTTTTTTTCTGGAGCCTGCTGATCACGTCAGCGGTACTGATCCTCCTCGGCATTTCAGTATATCGGGAGATCCAGAAATCCATCCTGCATTCGGTGGCAAATGCACTTCATTCAAAAATCCAGATACTCAAGGGGCTGCTCCATGAGGAGCACGGCATGATCGAGCTTGAGCTTGCCGAGGTCGTCTCCGGCGAATATTCCGTCCCAAGGTCAGGTCATTATTACAAGGTCATTCTCGACGGTGATGTACTGGCAGCTTCTCCATCATTAATGGAAGAAGACTTCGACCTGGACTCCGGGAAGCTTGTTTCGCAGGATGAAGCATTGAAGGAAAAAGTTTATATCTCTCGCGGTCCGGCTCATGAACAGATCATGGTGGTACGGCATGACTTTCTGTTGTTCGATACGTCCGCTGTCGTATATGCTGCCCAAAGCCTTGAAGAGAGCATGCAGATGATCAACAGGTTCAGGACCATTTTATTCATAGCTATTTCACTCAACATAATGGTCCTGGCTTTCGCAGGATTCTGGATAGCGAGGCGTTCCCTCAGCCCCCTGGCCAGATTTTCCGACCGCATTGAAAAGATAACCCATATGACCATGGGGGAAAGGATCGATCCGGAATTCCAGGTGGACGAGGTAAGGAATGTGGCCCGGTCCTTTAATGACATGCTCGACAGACTTCAGGGCGCATTTGAGTCCGAGAAACGTCTCGTTGCTGACGCGTCTCACGAACTCAAAACTCCCCTTTCCGTTATTAAGGCCCAGTGCGACGTCCTGCTCCAGAGAGAAAGGACAAAAGAGGAATACGCGGGGGCATTGAGCAAGATAAAGGCAACGTCGGATACGATGAAAAAACTGATCGATGATATGCTTTCCCTGACCCGTCTTGATTCCGGCTCTCTTTCGGCATCCGGCTTTGCGGACGTGTCTCTGGGCGAGTGCATTAACAGGGCTGTTAAATTTACAGAGTTCATGGCCGAGGCAAAGCAGATACAAATTAATAAGAACATATCAAAAGATATCTGGATAAAGGGTGACCAGGATGCCCTGACAGAGATCTTTCTGAATATTATCGAAAACGCGATTAAATATAGTCCTGCTGAGAATTCAATAGAGATAACACTTACCCCGGACGCCCGAGAGGCAACCGTAGAGATCACAGATCACGGAGCAGGTATTACACAAGAAGATATGGAGAGAGTTTTTGACAGGTTTTACAGGGGCACAGCGGCAAGAACTCTGCCTGGTACAGGGCTTGGCCTGAGCATTGCAAAGGCAATCGCAGAGGCGCACGGCGGGAGGATATNNAATGATTCTCATTCCGGCTAAACTGCACTATTTGGATTAATGGAAAAGCAGGGGTGCTGGAAAAACTGATTGGGAGCGGGACTTCCCAAACGGGTATGAAAACCGCTTTGTATCTTGATGATCGATAAAATTTATTTCCTTATGTAAGCCTCAGAACGCATTCAATTAGTTTTTCCAGCACCCCTGCTTTTCCGCATGATGTATGCAGGCTAATCACCTCTCCGGATAATTGCCTTTTATTATCTGCGCAACCTGAAAAACTCTTTCAATATCTCCGCGCACTCATGTTCCAGGACCCCCGGGATAACCCGTATCTGATGATTAAGCCCCGGATCATGCAGCAGCTGATACCGGCTGTTGACCCCGCCGAATCTCTCGTCGCTGCACCCGTAAACCAGCTTTCCCAGCCTCGCGTTTATCATGGCCCCGGCGCACATGACGCACGGTTCCTTTGTTACATACAGGGTTGCGTCCGTCATCCGCCACTCACCGCCCTTTACAGCACCTTCCCGGATAACCAGTAATTCCGCATGAGCGGTAGGATCGGCCGTAGACTCTTTACTGTTATGGGCCTTGGCTATTACATTATCAGCCGCAACCAAGACTGCGCCTACCGGCACTTCGCCTTTTGCAAATGCCGTTTTTGCCTCCTGGATTGCGAGGCGCATGAAATGTTCGTCGCTCTCACTCATGTATTATCAACTTGTTTTTCAGGGAAGCAGACCGGGCAGTAGGGTTCTCCAAGGTCAAGGCTGCAGATATGGCCGCATTCAGCACAGCACGTGCACTCATCGACCGGTTTTTCACAGACATGGCAGATTTTGATATTATTTTTCATGTCTTATAAAACTGTTTCAGCATAACCCAGTATCTTCCTCCAAATCAAGGGGAGCGTAAAAAGAGTCAGGAGTTATGAGTCAGGGAGAAACTAAATGCTCCTAAATGCATGTAAGATGATGCCGTTGTCTTTGAATAAATACTTGTACTCAGCCCCTGATTAAAAATGCGTTAAGGAATCGAAAAATAAATAATTTTCCAACGTCTGCATCATCCATGGGTTATCTCGTGCGCACGTACCTTTGCCTTGCATCTTCTCACAAAAATCTTGTATCCTTTTTCTGTTATGCAGATAGTTAAACCAGAAGATCAGATGCGTGAAATAAAGAGGGGTGTTGTTGAGATCCTTCTCGAAGACGAACTCGTAAAAAAGCTTGAACGCTCTTATCAGACCGGGACCCCGCTCAAGGTAAAAGCCGGATTTGACCCTACTGCTCCTGACATTCATCTCGGGCATACCGTGCTTCTTGAGAAGATGAGACAGCTGCAGGACCTGGGGCATGAGATTATTCTCATCATAGGTGATATGACCGGAATGATCGGGGACCCCACCGGACGGTCCGAGATCAGGAAACCGTTGACCAGGGAAGATGTTTTGCAGAATGCGGAAACGTATAAGCAGCAGGTCTTCAAGGTGCTTGATGCTGAAAAGACACAGGTGCGGTTTAACAGTGAATGGCTTGCAAAGATGTCCTTGATGGAGACAATCAGGCTCCAGTCCAGGCAGACGGTTGCAAGGATGCTGGAACGTGAGGACTTTAAACAGCGGTTTGCAAATCACAACCCGATAGGAATTCATGAATTTATCTATCCCCTCCTTCAGGGATATGACTCTGTGGTACTCAAATCAGATATAGAGTTAGGCGGGACGGACCAGAGATTCAACCTCTTGATGGGAAGGGAACTGCAGCAGGATTACGGGCAGAAGCAGCAGGTACTTGTAATCATGCCCCTCCTTGAGGGAACTGACGGGATAAAGAAAATGTCGAAGAGTCTCGGCAATTATATAGGGATTTCCGAACCGCCGAAAGAGATATTCGGGAAGGTCATGTCTATCAGCGATGAATTGATGCTGAGGTATTATGAACTGCTCAGCCATATCTCGCTTGATGAACTGGGAGAGCTGAAAGAGGGGCTGAAGAACGGTTCTCTCCATCCAATGGAGGCAAAGAAGTCTCTGGCAGTCGAACTTGTTGAAAGATATTATGATACGGAATCTGCAATATTTGCGAGGGACGAATTCGAAAACATCTTTAAGAATAAAGGGCTGCCCGACGATATCCCCTTATTCACACTCGAAAACAAAGAACAGGAGATATGGATTCCCGGTCTCATGAAAGAGGCCGGCCTTGCCAAAAGCACCGGCGAGGCTATGCGGCTCATAAGACAGGGGGGAGTCAGCGTGGATGATGAAAAATGGACAGACCCTGATAAAAAACTTTCACCGGGGGAGTATCTGCTCAAGGTCGGGAAGCGAAGATTTTTAAAGATAGCAACATAAAGGCATATTGCAATAATTCCCTACTGCCTTCCGAACTCATCATCAAACCGCACAATGTCATCTTCTTCAAGGTAAGGCCCGATCTGCACTTCGATTAAGTGAAGCGGGACCTTGCCGGGGTTTTCAAGACGGTGGCGCGTGGTCTTGGCCACATAGGTCGACTGGTTTTCCTCCAGAAATATAACCTGGTCGCCATTCACGATTTTTGCCGTGCCCTTGACCACTATCCAGTGTTCACTCCGGTGATGATGCATCTGCATGGACAGTTTGGCGCCGGGGTATACCACAATCCTTTTTATTTTTGTATTCCCGTTTTCTTCAAGAATAGTGTATGTCCCCCATGGACGATACACTTTGACGTGTGACTTGCATTCCTTACGGCCCTGTTTTTTCAGGTCGTTCACTATGGACTTGACGTTTTTACTCTTTTGGAGGCCTGAGACAAAAACCGTATCAGGCGTTTCGACTATCACTATATTTTCAAGATCATTCGCCACGATAAGCCGGTTGTCCGCCCTTATAAAACAGTTACTTGTCTCCTGGAGGATGACGTCTCCTTCAATTACATTATTGAAGTCGCCTTTGGGAAGGAACTCGTATAGAGACTTCCAGGAGCCGATATCGCTCCATCCGAAGTCAGAAGGGAGGACAACCCCTTTTTTCGTCTTTTCCATAATTGCGTAATCAATTGATATATCGGGCAGTTCACAATATTGCGCAGCGGGTATTTTGGCACCGGATGAAACAAATTTTTGCATTTTTTTAAGCAGTGCGGGCTCATATGTCCTGAATTCCTTGATCATAACTGAGGCCTTGAAGGCAAACATCCCGCTGTTCCAGAAAAAATTTCCTGCCTTGAGATACTTCGCGGCGGTCTTTTCGTCCGGCTTCTCTACAAACCTCTTTACTGCAAGGGCGTCTTTATCGAGCGCTCTGCCCCCTTCAATATATCCATAACCCGTTTCAGGAGCGTCAGGTTTTATACCAAAGGTCACGATATGATTTTTATTGGCGAGAGAAACAGCCTTTTTTAAACACTCGCGGAACCGCTCTGCCTCCCGAATAACATGATCAGACGGGAATACCAGCAGTATGGCATCCTTTTCCTTCTTCAAAATATTCAGAGTAGCAAGTAAGATGGCAGGGGCCGTGTTCCGGCCACAAGGCTCGCTTATAATCTTGCCGGCTGCCGGGACATCGATCTCTTCAAGGTGTCTTGCTATTTCATAAAAGTGCTCTTCTCCGCATACAATCCTTACGTTAGCCGCGTCAAGCTCGGGAAGCAGCCTTTTGATCGTGGACTGGACCAGCGAATCAGCCCCGACGAGATTGACAAGCTGCTTTGGATAAAGTTCTCTCGAAATGGGCCACAGCCGGGAGCCTGTACCGCCCGCAAGTAATACAGGATATATTTTCATCCCCTGTTTTGGCATGTACGAGTTTCTCTCCTTTTCGTATTACACGTACTGACCTGCACTATAATGAAATTCTTATCGTCAGCGTTAATGCAAGGACATAAAAGTTTCAGGGCAAAGACTGAAACAGAATCCTATGTAATTATAGTAGGATATAACCCCTAAGGTCAATAAACAGCGCACATGCGTATGTCAGATACAGGCATCATAAAAGGGAGCTTTATCTCAATAGATATATTGCAGAAAAATTCCGGTGAAGAGGGAGGGATTATCCCTCAAAAGCATTCCAGCACTCTGCATTCTCAATATTTAAATCCAGTATTCTCATTAATTGCTGCTCTGCTGATGTGCCGTCTTTCATCAAACTTTCGAGTAAAGTCCTCGTAAGTTCAATCATGCACATCTTGTCCTTTTTTATGAGCTGGAACCTGAAAATACGTGAATTAAAAAAATAGTATACCCGATATATGATAATCGTATTATCAATCGCTTTAATCTTTTCTTCAATAATGTTGAATGAAGGTACGTCTTTTTCTTCTACCACTGGGTCGTCCGAATCCTCCAAAATTTACTCCTTTTGACTGGCATCGCCAAGCCGTTTTTTTAGGTAAGATAATTGTACAGCTATTTAAGCCGTTTGTCACTAAAAAACTACAGTAAATATTTTTTCGGAACCGGAGAGGCCTGTTGTAAATAAACAGGGCATTATGTTACCCTTTGAAAGCCATAACGTGCCTTATTTATAGGAGATATTGCCCTTGTCAGAGCAGGTCTTAGTCATCCGGAATAGTCTTTTACCCCCTCATTTACAAAAAAATTCAGGCTCTCTTATTACAGAACAGAAAGAGCAGATATTTAACGAAATACTTATTAATCAGGCGTTTATGCAGAGGGATGCGGCTGAATATAATTTTGAGTACAAACAGGTTATCCCTTATGTAATCATTCGTAACGGAACTAATTATCTCCTTTTGAAGAGGTTGACCGGACAGACAGAGAAACGGCTTCATCATAAGTACTCCCTCGGGATAGGCGGACACATTAATCCCGATTCCTCAACAACCGGAGAGAATATAGTAATTAAGGGATTATACAAGGAACTCCATGAGGAGGTAACCGTAGACGCTCCTTCTGCTCTTAATTTCATAGGGATCATCAATGACGAAAGCAACAGTGTCAGCAGAGTGCATCTGGGTCTGCTGTATATGCTTGAAGTTAAATCTCCAGGGTACCGTATATTGGAGACCGGAAAAATGACCGCTCAATGGGTAACTGACTATGGCGTAAGGGAATTCTATGACGGACTGGAAACATGGTCCCAGATTGTATATGATCATTATATAAACAAAACCACATCGTGATGGGTGAGGCGGTTATGTGATTTGATTTCAACTCATTACGCAATACTGATTACGGATTTAAATTATGGAACCAAGAGAACGCATAATCCTTGCCCTTGATGTGTCTGAGTATGAAGATGCAGTTGATATAGTCCGGAGGTTCAAGGGGCATATAGACATTTTCAAAATCGGCTCCGAACTTTTTACCTCTGTCGGCCCGCGGGTCATTAAAGAAATCCACTTGATGGGGAAGAAGGTGTTTCTTGACCTGAAGTTTCACGATATTCCCAATACAGTGGCCAAGTCAGCGCTTGCAGCAGCAAAACTGGGGGTGTTTATGTTTAATGTGCATACCCTCGGCGGCTATCAAATGATGAAGCATACGGCTGAAACACTCAGCGGGTTTTCCCTTGAAAAAAATGTGGACAGGCCAAGGCTTATTGGCGTGACCATACTGACCAGTATTAATCAGAACGCGCTCAGGGATGAGCTCGGCGTCACCGTGCGCATGAATACACAGGTCAAGCATCTGGCCAGCCTGGCACATAGGGCGGGGCTGGACGGGGTGGTAGCGTCTCCAGAGGATGGGGCGATGATCCGGTCGCGTTTCGGCAAGGGATTTTTGATCGTCACCCCAGGGATCAGGCCTTCCTGGGCTGCCATGGATGATCAGAAGAGGGCCTTGACCCCCAGAAAAGCCGTGCAGCAGGGGGCCGATTACCTTGTAATCGGAAGGGCCATTACATCGCAATCTGACCCCATAGGAGCTTTAATGCGGATTCAGGAAGAGCTCGTGGACCTGTGAAAAGGAAGAACTGTTCCAAGGCGTTTGATGCGGTTGAAGGCCACCCGGAACCAAACTATTTTGATTCCTCAATGTAATGATTCGCATCCTACCAGCCAGGGAAAAATTCATAGATGATGCAAAGGCAGGCATGATTTCCCCTGTCTATAGAGAATTGCCGTTTTTGTCCCCGCAGCAGATGTACGAACATCTGGATGCCCCATACAGTGTCCTCCTTGAGAGCATAAAAGGTCCGGTAAAAATTGCGCGCTACTCTTTTATCGGGACGGACCCGTTTCTTGTGTTCAGGGTAAAAAACGGGGTAGTTGAAATAAGCGGTAAAGCCAGGGAAGCCATCCCGTCAACTCACCCTCTGAAACAACTGAAAGCATTGATGACCCTCTACAGGAATAGTACGCCAAAAGGATTTCCCCCCTTTGCCGGGGGAGCAGTCGGCATCATCAGCTATGACTTTGTCCACTACTTTGAAAAACTCCCAAAGTCAGCCATTGATGACCTTGATATCCCTGACGCCCACTTCATGATGTTTGATACCGTAATTGCCTTTGACCATGCGCTTCAAAAGACATATCTTATTTCCTGCCCTGCCGTCGGAGAACTAGTCACTGAGTCCGTGTCGAAGATCTATGACTGGGGGCCTTATTACGATAAGGCCTGTGAAAAAATCAGTGCCCTGCACAAAAAGATTTCCTTAGAAACGCGGAAGAAAAGGGCATCAGAAGGTAAACTGAACACATCAATTGTCATCCGGCACGAGATGGGGAAAAAGAATTATATGGACATAGTCAGAAGGGCTAAGGACTATATAAAGGCCGGAGACATCTTTCAGGCAAACCTGTCACAGAGGGTATCGGCACATATAGGAGAGGTCGAGCCGTGGGAGATATACAAAGTCTTAAGCGGGATTAATCCATCCCCGTTTGCAGGGTATATGAATATGGGAGATTACTGCATCGCGAGCTCTTCTCCTGAGAGGCTGGTAAGGGTCACCGGCAATATAGTAGAAACGAGGCCGATTGCAGGGACAAGACCAAGGGGGAAGAACGCGGAAGGTGATATGCGGATGCGGGCCGACCTCCTGTTGAATGAAAAAGAACGGGCTGAACATCTCATGCTGATTGACCTCGAGCGGAACGACCTCGGCAAGATTTCGGATTACAGCTCGGTTGAGGTTGATGAGCTTATGATTACGGAAGAGTATTCCCATGTCATCCATATTGTCTCCAACATCAAGGGGACCCTGGCCAAAGGCAGGGACTGCTTTGATGCCATAAGGGCCACCTTCCCCGGAGGCACAATAACGGGGGTACCAAAGGTGAGGTGCATGGAAATCATAGACGAACTTGAACCTGTCGTGCGGGGACCCTACACGGGCTCTATCGGATATATAAGCTTCACCGGTGACATGGACCTGAATATTATCATAAGGACGTTCGTGATAAAGGATCATGTCGCCTATGTCCAGGCAGGCGCGGGCATTGTCGCTGATTCAGACCCGGAGCGGGAGTATTATGAAACTCTGAAAAAGGCAGAGGCCCTGATAAAGACGCTCGAGGTGGTTTAGCCGAATAAGGCAGATGTTGGAACATTAATTAATTTTTCAATGTCTGCCTTATTTGAAATGCATTTTTCACATCAAGTCAGCAATAAAAATAAAAGCTTATCAATCTCATTAACTAATTCCTTGAACATCCCTCCATGGCTTTTTGACTCAGAGAATAATTCTCCTCTTAATTTTTGAATCTCCGGATCATCACAGCGCTCGTAGGTAATGTGGCCCTTCTGGAGTGCATACCGTTCTAATAGCAAAAGGTTCTTTGCCTTCTCAACAAAGGGCTCAAGAAGTACTTTTGTATTATCTATACAGTTGTCTATGTCTTGAGTTATGCCTTTCCTGCTTTGATGATCCAATCTCACTGAAATCTCTTTCATCATTATATATAACGTATTGTACTCAAGCCCTCTCACCCCGCGCCGCCACTGCAGCAGCATGGAATTTCTCCAGAACCAGAGGAAGTTCCGCTCACCGAGAGAGATGAGTTCAGAGCATATTGTGAACAGTTCGAAAGCGTGAAAGCGTGAAAGATCGGAAGTTTTTTCTTTCGTGCTTGCGCGCCTTCGATCTTGCGCGCTGTTATGCCCGCCTGCCAGATATTCCCACAAATTCAGGAGCACGTGCTGACCATTTGCATCGTCCGGCGTATCAAAATGCACAAGGGACAAAATGACCTTACCTTTGCCGTATGTGCCCTCGATAACAGCCGGCTCATATTTAAGTCTTTCCGGATTGAGGTTTATCTGATAGACCGCTTCGAGTTCTTCCCACCGGCTGCCAGACTCAACATCACCAACATTTAAATCAGAACTGAATGCATCCGTCAGGGCATCGCCGTATGCTGCGAGTGTCTTTATGCTGTTGTCTTCGACTATAAATTGGGAAGGCCACCAGGCGTGAAATATGAGGTTGGAGGGATGAGTTGTGAGTGAAGAGTTAAGTTCCCCTTTCTTTTCTCCTAACTCCTGACCCTTAACTCCTGACTCTAAAATTCCGTTCCATATCGAATGTTCATTTAGATTTAATCTAATCCTTCCACTGAAACTGGGCACCCTTTCCCTGGTGGGCCTGCGTCTTACATTTAACAAACCTATCCCTCCTTTTGCCTCAGTTGCCAGACCGGCCCCGCCGCAAAAGCCGAGATAGTTACCGCCATTCTCAACAAATTCCCGGATGGCCTTTAAACCGCTATCTCCCAGTGCCTTGCCTTTATTCGATGCCCAGCCCCCTGGGACAAAAAGCATTTTATATTCATTCAATGCCCCTGTCTTTATGTCCTCAGCTTTTATAAGATCAAAGGGAAGGCCAAGGCCTTTCAGTGCCCTGTACGCCATGAGGCCCCATATAAATGATTCATCCCAGAGAAAGGCAACTCCGGGAGCTGAGCGTTGAGAGGTATGAGTTACGGGTGTTGATTCCTGCATGTTGAATTTTTAATATTTAATTTTAAATTGTATACTTTTTTGAATATCCCCTCGGCGTAATTATCCAGTCTTTCCACGTGAATGTGTGGGAGTTGCCGATGATGACCGTACTCTGCATGTCTATGTCGTTATCGAGCATATGCTTCAGATCTGTTATGGCCACTGTTTCCTGCTCTCTCGTGGCGGCCTTTACGATCCCGACCGGGGTATGAGGGCCTCTGTGTTTTAAGATTATATCCCTCGCGTTTTTGATATGTTCCTGCCTGCCCTTGCTTTTAGGATTATATATGACAATTACAAAGTCCGCGGAAGCTGCTGCTTCAAGCCGCTTCTCAATTAATTCCCACGGGGTAAGAAGGTCGCTTAGGCTAACCGCGGCAAAATCATGCATAAGCGGCGCGCCAAGCCTCGCAGCGCATGCGGATAACGCGGGGATCCCGGGGATTATCTCGACATCCGGCAACTTTTCTTTGTTGTTTTTATCCCCTGACTTCTGGAGTATCTCAAACACGAGCCCTGCCATTGCATAAATCCCCGGATCGCCGCTGCAGATTACCGCGACCGTTTTCCCCATATGCGCGAGTTCCACGGCCTTTGCGCACCTGTCCACTTCCTGCCGCATGCCTGATGACATCACCTCTTTGTCCCTGATCAGGTCCTGTATCAGGTCGAGATATGTTTTATAGCCGACTATACTATCAGCGTCTTCGACCGCCTTTTTTGCAGCAGGAGTAATATGGTCCGGACTGCCGGGCCCTATTCCGACAACATAAACTTTGCCTTTGCGATTGCTAATGTTACATTCCCCCTTTTTACCTTTGGAATAATGATGTCCACCATATCAGATGCCTGTCTTGCTGCCAATACTGCAGCGGGCTCAGATACCGCAACCGCACCAGTCGCGGCCCTGACCTGTTCTGATCCTTTCATAGCCAGTTCCCGCGCCACTGCATTCAAGGCGTCTGCCGGGAAAAACCGGATTCGAAGTCTGTTATCTTCAGCAAACTCAAGCAGCCCCCCTTCATCTTTTTTAAGATCAATAGAGGCAATGCCTGCTATGGAATGAACGGAAAGCCTGTTTTTTTTAAGCAGCGCTGTGAACTCTTTCTGGATTTCATCTTTTGTCGTACCACGGTTACAGCCTATGCCAACAAAAAGGTTTATGGGTCTCAGGTACAGGGCCTTTCTTCGAAAAAGTTCTTCAGAAATTATTATGTCAGCTTTATCTGAGGAAGTAACGATACTAAGTTCCCCAGGCACTTCCCGCATAACAATGGAATTGCCCGTATACACCGTTACGCTTTTGCCGTTTACCATCCTGGCGCTCAGATGTGTGAGCCTCTTACCGTCCTCCACATAAAGGCCATGCTCATCTGCCCATATATCCAGCGATATCCTGCCCTGCACGTCCGAGGCAGTTGTGATAACTGCATGGCCGCCAAGGAAGTCTGCTATGTCTCTGGCCAGTTTGTTCGCCCCTCCAAGATGTCCGCTCAGGAGACTGATGGCATACCGCCCCTTTTCATCAAGTACGATGACCGCTGGATCAGTCCTTTTATCCTGTAACAGCGGGGCGATTGTCCTTACGACAATGCCTGCTGCCATAATGCAGATAATTTTCCTGGACGTCCTCCATCTGACTGTGAATCTGTCCTGTCGGAATTTTAACACCTCTGCGTCAGGGTAGAGCATCTTTATTTTATGGGCTAACATTAATCCATTCTCTGTTATATAAAATATTCCGGCACGGGCATTAGTTTTCTTGTCTTTTCTGATCCCTGCCCTCTGTCCCCTGCCCCCTGTTTTATTCCCTGTACCCATGTTTAAAGTCCTTATGATAAAGTTTCGACTCTTTCCCGAGCTTTTCTTCAGAGGCCCGCAGTGCTTCTCCCACATAGATCAGGGCTGTTTTTTTGATTCCAGCCTCTTTTACTTTTTCTGCAATATCCGTTAAGTCTCCCCTGATGATCCTTTGCTCAGGCCATGATGCCCTTTCAATGACGACAACCGGTGTATCTTCAGGATAGCCTTCAAGGAGTTCCTTTCTCACGTCCTCAATCATGCCAGCGCTTAAAAAGATCACCATGCTTGCCATATGCCTTGCCAGTACAGACAATTTCTCCTTGTCCGGTACAGGAGTCCTTCCTTCCATCCGGGTAAAAATAACTGTCTGGCTGATTTCCGGGATTGTCAGCTCCTGGCCCAGTGCAGCAGCTCCTGCCATGGCAGAAGAGACCCCGGGAACTACTTCATACGCAATCCCTGATTCACGAAGCCTCTCTATTTGCTCAGAGATCGCCCCGTAAAAAGAGGGGTCCCCTGTGTGCAGCCTGACAACCAGTCTTCCCTGTTTAACGGATTTCTCAATCAGGAGGATTATCTGATCCAGTGTCATTCCGGAAGAGTCATGAATCTCAGCACTGATGCCGTCAAGCAACGCAGGGTTCACAAGACTCCCTGCATAAATCACAACATCAGCGCCATCAAGGAGTCTCCGGCCCTTGACCGTGATCAGCTCGGGATCACCCGGACCAGCTCCTATAAAATACACGTTATGTTTGTTCTTCATTTTTTAACCTTTCTGAAACATAATCCCTTAACACCGTGACAGCAGAACAGATCTCCCTGGTTTGGGGAAGTTTATTAATGATGCTGTTTACATAATCCCCCTCGACAAGAAGACGCACTGACTCGTTAAAATGCATATCATAGACCCACGACAATTTCATCAGTTTGAAATCGTTCTCGGTCCTGATATTCGCGTACGATGCCACCTTCCTGTTTTTAATGCATGAAATCATGACTGCGGAATATTCAGGGGTATCCGGGACGCTGAATGCTGTCGCAGAGGCCCGCTCTTCCTGAGGGCTTTCATAGTATTTTATAAATACACGGAATATATCCACCTTGTCCGCATCACGGATTAATTTCAGGAACAAAATGATATCGCCCGGCAGCATAGCAGGAATTGCGAATGCGTTATGAAACTTCACCGCCTGGATGATCAGCTGCTGTTCATCACCAGGAAGCCGCTGAAGGAGATTTTCCTCAATCAGGATCTTTGAACCGAGCAGCCCGTGATTGATTGATACAGCGTCCCTGAATGTCTTGTATTTCATGTACTGCCGGAATCTCCCGACATCGTGGAACAGGGCCACTGCTTCAGCCAGTCGCACCTGATCTTCGCTCAGAGACGAGCCCCGCGCAATCGCAACGATATTCCTGCACACATGCTCAGTATGCTCCACCTTCAGCAGGATGTTCTTCTGGTCTTCCTTGTCAGCGGAATAATAAGACCGGCTGTAATCCGCAAACCAGCTCCTGAAATATGTGAGGTCATCCTGTGTCATTTTCTGACAATCACAACAGAAAAGTAGTTTAATGCTTCCTGCTTTATCTTCGTAATGTCCCTGTATATCGTTTCATCCCCCATCCCTGCCCGTGAAACACAGACGGCGTTGCTGATAAGGCCCATTTCCTGAAGCAGGCTTATTATTTCATCAAGCACCTTATTGACCTTCATAAGCACCACCGTATCAAAGCTTTTAAGCGTTGTCCTCAGGTTGTCAAGATAATTTGCCGGGAGAACGGCGATGCTCTCATTCCCGAGGCCCAGCGAAATACGTGCTGTGGCAGCCGATGCCGTAATGGAAGAAACCCCGGGGATTATCTGAATGTTAAGACCGGGATCCAGCTGAAGCAATTTGTCATACAGATAAAAGAACGTGCTATATATCGTCGGGTCGCCAAGCGTGAGAAATGCGACATCAGCCCCTTTTTTCAGCTTCTCCAAAAGAGCTCCGGCTATTTCGTTCCATTTAGTATCAAGCTCGTCTTTTGCTGATTCCTGGGTCCCGCCTGGCTGCTCCTGGCTTCCCCTTGTTTTCCTCATCGGAAAATGCGCCTCAATTATCTCCTTGCCCTCAAGGGTCACCGCCTTTTGGACAATAGACAGGGCAAGGCTGCTGCCTTCCTCCCTGCCTTTCGGCACACAAAGCACCGGCGACTCTTTAATGACCCTCACCGCCTTCAGGGTCAACAGCTCCGGGTCCCCGGGGCCAATGCCGATAACGCTCAGCCTTCCAGTCATCGTCCCTTTTCTCCTGTTACGATGAAAACCGGGTTCAGTGCGCTCATATGCCTTTTGCCGCCGATGATCTTCGATCTGGAGACTGATATCTCTGAAACGTCAACCTTAAACCCGTTCCTTTCAAGAGACTGCACCGCCTCATTCAAGGTCTCGATGGTCGCTGCGTTTATAACCGCTATCCCTGCAGGCATCTTCTCACTAATATGGTCCACAATATCAGGTAACCTGCTGCTGCTACCCCCGATAAATACCCTGTCCGGGGCAGGCAGCTGCCGGAGCGCATCAGGGGCATGGCCGCTCACCATTTCAATATTTACTGCTCCATGCCTTTTCTTATTCTCTCTGATATTGATCATCTGAGCTTCATCTTTTTCAATTGCATATATGGTTACATCAGGGCAGAGAAGCGCTGCCTCAATTGACACTGACCCTGAACCTGCTCCAATGTCCCAGAGCACTCCTGTCCGGGGTAATCTCAGTTTGTGAATTGCCACGGCGCGGACTTCATCCTTTGTGATCAGGCCCCTTGAATGCTGAATCTCGTCTTCTCTGAGGCCAAAGGCAACAGCTGCATTTTTTTCATCTTCCCTGCTTCCGCGCGTCCCTTCCCCTGAACGTATAACGATCACAACATTCGGATGCTCAAACGACATCTTTGAAATATCTTCGGGCGTCCCTTCTGTAACCCTCTCATCATCATAACCGAGCTTTTCACATACGTACATTTGCAGGGGTGAGGGCATCTCGGCCTTGCAGAGCGCTTCCGCGATCATCTCGGGACTGTTCACCTTATCAGTAAGGACCGCAATCCTGTTGTGCTGTTTCAGAAGCCCCGGCAGGTCAGCACGTTCATACTCAAGCTTTCTCCTCTTTTTTGGATCAGGGCCTCCATGGAGGCTTATCAGGAGCGCATTGTTCGCGCTCTCCCGTATTCTGGAGAAGGCGACCTGGATACTCGAAAGGTCAGGGTGGACATCGAGCGCATCTTTTCCCAGTCTTTCAATGACCAGGCGTCCGATGCCAAAGAACATGGGATCTCCGGCAGCAAGGAGCGCTATTTCCTTTGTCTGATACTGCTCCGCGATATAATCAAGCGTATCATATACCGTGGCGTGTGTAATGATCCTGTCCTTAACGTCTTTGTATTCTGCATAATTCTCAAAGACCCGGAGAAGGCGATCATTTACGAGCACAACATCTGAGCTCAGCACTGCCCTGGCAGCCCTCGTGTCAAGGGGCCTGAACCCTATTCCTATGACGTGGACCTTATTCACTTGCTGCTATTATCTCTCCTTCATACGATACAAGATACGCAGTAACCGCAATCCCGCCCGACATCTCTTCCGCATACTGTTTCGCGGCATTGCACACTGCCCTAAAGGTGTCAGCTGTCAGGTCATGGGGACCGGTGTTTATCATATCAAATATCTCTCTCGCTGTATTAAACACGGTATCATCCGGAATGCCAGATCCCAGTGAATTCAGAAACCCTGCTGCTTTTTTTACATCTATTGCACCGAACTTCACATGTGTCTGAGGTGTTGCCATCGCTATTTTAACCATCTTTGCCCACTGGGCACAAAGATATATCTTATTAAAACCATGCTGTAATGCCTCTTTCAGGGTATACTCCAGATGGTCTCCCATGAGAATGTATGCTTCTTCGGGTAATTGAAATTTCTTCATATGCGCCTTTTCTGACGAGCGGCCGGCAGATACAACGATCACCTTATGCCCCATCGCCTTTGCAACGTCCATGGATGATGCAATGGTCGCTGTCCACGCCTCGGTCGAAACCGGTTTGACACTGCCTGTTGTCCCGAGTATCGATATTCCGCCGACAATGCCGAGTCGGTGATTCAGTGTCTTCTTTGCAAGCTCCTGACCGTCCGGCACAGAGATGGTAATTTCAATAGCATGTACGTTCATAAGCCCGCAGGTTCGTACGTTTTTTGCTTCCACGATCTCCATCACCGCGTCTTTGATCATCCTTCTCGGTACAGGATTAATGGCAGGCTCACCGATTGGGATGGGCAGACCGGGTTTGGTGACAATGCCAACGCCTTTCCCCCCGGTTATAACTATCCTTATTTTTTCTGACTCCTGTGCCCTGATCCCTGCCACCTGAAGTCTTGCTTCCGCCGCTATCTCCGCCCCATGCGTTACGTCTGGATCATCCCCCGCATCCTTGATAACAGATGCCCGCGCAGTATGCTGAGAGTTTTGAGTTAACACGTCCGATTTATGAATTTTGAATTTCACCCTGCTGCCATCCGGAAACGGAATCTCCACCCCCTTCACGCTTTCACGCTTCCGCTCCTCCGCGCTAAAAAGCAGCATCACTGCCGCCTTTGCCGCTGCTGCCGCACACGCGCCTGTTGTATAGCCTGACCTGAGATCCTTTTTCTTCACACGGTTGTGCCTTATTTAATATTGATATTCCATCACCATCTGGTCCAGGGAATCATCCCGCAGGAGATACTTCACGTTGTCTTCAGCTATCATCTTAAAGGCATGCACAATGATCTCCTTATAGAAATCACAGAACACGGCCTTCTTATTGATGTTGCCCCGCGCACGCATCTCTGCCGGGCACGGTGAGCCGCATATGTGCCTGAAGTCACAGGTATCGCATTCATCTATATTCTCTACCATCCTCGCCCGTATCTGTCTAAAGGGTTTTGACTCCATTGCCTTTGCGATTGATGTTTTGAATATATTCCCGCCTGAGAATTCCTTCATTCCGATAAATTCACCGCAGGGCACCATCGCTCCGTCCGCTGTTACGGTAAGGAATGTCCTTCCGCCCCCGCAGGGAGAGATGTCGCACATCATCCGTCTTGCAGTCGGTGATATGATCGCCAGCAGGGTGTTGGCAAAGTTGCCGACCACGATCTGGCGTTTGGTCTTCTTTGTGAGCACCATTGCGGTGTCAACGGCCTTAATCAGGTTCTCCGCATATATTGTATCGTCAGGTTTCACCTGTTCGGAACGTTTCTGTGTCAGGCGGACAGGATTGAGAAGGACCATCGGCACCTTCTTTTTGTGGAGAAATTCAACAAGGGCAGAAAGTGTGTCCACGTTGTATTTATTGACCGTGCAGATGACATTCAGTCCTGCATACCCGTCAAACCAGTCCAGCGCCTGCACAGCCTTCCTGAAATTCCCTTCGCCCTTCCGCGATACACGCGAGAGATTATTGACTTTTGCTGTGGATGCATCAAGTGATATACCAATGCCTACCCTGTACTTCTTAATGAATGCAACGTCTTCTTTCTCGAGCAGCAGGGCATTGGTCTGTATGCCGAAGAGCATCTTTTTGTGATACTTCTCAATGGCGCTGAAGAGAATGTCCTTTACCAGCAGGGGCTCGGCAGCGTGGAATACGATAACAGGTTTCTTCTTCGCGCCCTTAAAATGGTCAACGATTTTACTAAGCACAATATCGAGCTGTTCAGCGGTCATCTGCGTCCCCTGCTGCCTTATCTTTGCAGGGATATAGCAGTAGGGGCAATTGGCATTGCACCGGTCAGTGGGGTCGATGTATACACAGTTCAATGATTCATTGAACCTGAAATTATGCATCTCCTCATCGAGGTGCTTCATCTCTTTTCTGTAGAGGTCGATCATGTTCTGCGGCAGCATGAAGTCGCCGTTTACCCTCGGCAGGATACTCCAGAACATATTATCGGCATCAAGCGCCAGTTTCCAGTTATCATCAACATTTGAAAAAGAAAGGCCTCTTTCAACATTGCCTTGTGAACATCCGCATGCGCATCCTTTATTCATTAATTTCCGTCTCCTTATTATGTAATATGAATGGCTTACACCTTCGAACCGTTCGAACCGTTCAAGCAGCTTGAGCGGTTCGAACGATTCAAGCGGAGTTTACCGCCTGAATCATCATGTTACAGGGGCATTTTCTTTTTAGGGATATCTCCATACATTACAAAATGGGTAAGTCCGTTCGCTGTCTTTGCGCATTTCATGTGATAGGAAATAGCCGTTTTGGTATTTTTCTTCTCAGCCTTTGTGGCCTTTTTCAAGAGTTCACCCCCTCTTCAATGAAATTTCGAGAGATTTCAGTATCTCCCTCCGTGCCTCACCAATGGTGAGTGGTATTCGCCCAAAGTCAAGTTTGTCCTCATGTTTCAGCTTATAGATAAGCTCTGCTATATGCGGAAGCCTCAACTTGATGTTTGCCATGTCTTCAGGCGCGTTAAAGACATCTTCAGGGGCCCCGCCCCTTGTGATCTTTCCCCTGCTCAAAATATAAAGACGGTCAAGAAACACAGGCACAAGGTCAACACTGTGGGTCGCCATTACAATCGTCACCTGTTTCTCCCTGTTGAGCTTCTGAAGCAGGCCCATCATTTTGTATTCACCCATGGGGTCAAGCCCTGCAGTAGGCTCATCGAGCAGAAGCATTTCATGTCCCATTGCGAGCAGTCCTGCGATGCAGGCCCTCTTTCTCTGCCCGAAGCTCAGGTTGTGCACGGACTTTTTTTCGAGGCCTGTTAATTCAACTTCATTCAGTGCACTCATCACCCGCTCGTTGACCTCCTTTGATGTAAATCCCATATTCGTCGGCCCAAAGGCAACATCCTCAAAAAGCGTAGGTGCAAACAGCTGGTCATCCGGGTTCTGAAACACAAGCCCGACTTTCTTGTAGATCTCTTTTGGTGAGAGGGTCCTGATATCAACGCCGTCCAGATATACGCTGCCGTCAACACCTTTAAGGAGCCTGTCCATCGCCCTGAGCAGGGTTGTCTTGCCTGACCCGTTGGCTCCCAGGAGGCCTATGAATTCACCCTTCTTCACTTCAAGATTAATATCAGACAGGGCATGTGTGCCGTCAGGATATCTATAAGAAATATTCCTGACGCTGTACATCACCTCATTGCTCCCGTTCTGCGCAGTTTTCACATCATCCACGCGACCCCTCCGAAGATAACTACTAATACCGCGCCCACAAGTTCAACGGCCCTCAACGGCTTTCCTTTCAGCAATGGCATGTCGCCCGTGTAGCCCCTCTGCTCCATTGCATCGGCAGTCTTCTGGCTCTGCTCAAATCCGCGCAGAACCAGTGACCCTGTTAACACCCCGAAGGAATTCAGCCCTTTCTTGATCCCGGTATAGCCAAGACGGTTCTTCTGGGCGCTGTAGATCGTAGTCGCGTCCTCGAGAAATACAAAAAGATACCTGTAGGCAAACATCATTACCTCGATAAAGGGCTTCGGGACCCTCAGCCATGAGAGCGCGGCCATAAATTCAATAAAAGGAGTTGCAAACCCTACGGCTGCGAGAAGTGAAACCCCTCCCAGTATCCTCACCGCTATCAGCAGGCCTTCCATAAGTCCGTCTTTATGCCCGATCAACGTGAGAAGGGAGAAGGTGGAAGTCGGAAGTGAGATAACACACAACATCTCTTTTCCTGAAAAAAAGAACTTCAGCAATAAAATCACCAGCGCCAGGAATAAAGGCTGCGCCAGTCTGAACACGAGGATTCTTAAAGGTATGCGCATTCTCAGGCAAAGTGTGAAAGAGACCACTGCTATGATCAGAGGGAATATTATCCCTTTATGACTGAGGACCATTGCCAGAAGGGCAAGGGCGACAATCAGTTTCACTCTTGCATCCACCGTTGAGAGAAAGTTCTCCGTGTTAAAATGTTCCGAAAACAGTTTCATATGCTTTTTTGTCGTTCCCCTGTCTGCGGCCTCTGCTCTTTGTTCTCTGTTTTCTCCGTCAGTTTCCGCCAGTAGTATCCTGCGGCAAACCCGCTGACAGCCCCGCCGAGAAGGAAAAGAAACAGGAGCATGTCCCCCTTGTCAGTATTAATAAGAGGCTCCCTCGGTTCCCTGCCGTGCGCTTCCGCATATTTTTCGACCACCGATTCGTCAACGCCGCTCCATTTTGCTGCTGATGCTGCGGTGAACAGTGAACAGTGAACAGTGAACAGTAAAAAAACCAGCCATACGATTCTTCCAGACTTCAGACTTCCGACTTCCGGCTTCTGACTTTTCATATGGCGCCTCTCGCCTGCTCCGGCGTGATCACTCCCAGTTTCACCAGAAGGTCCGCGCGCCTCTTAAAGAGCAGGCTTACCATCCCGGCAGTCATCGCCCCCTCAACTATGCCGATGGGGAGCTGTGTCGGAATAAATGCCGCAAGTATTTTGGGAAATAAGGGAAGGAAGGGGGCATCACCTTTTATCCCTGCTGCGAGTTCAGCGGATGTGGCAATATAAATGGCCCAGTCGGAAAGAAGCCCGGCAAAAAAAGCCGATACAGATAACCCGGCATTGAACCTCCTCAGAAGCCTGAATACCCCAATTCCGGTAAATGCGCCAACAATGCCCATCGACACTATATCAGCCCCGAGCGTACTTAAGCCACCATGAGCAAAGAAGAGCGCCTGCAGCAGAAGTGCGACTGCGGCAACAAGCACACTGATTGAGGGCCCCACCAGTATTGCCGGGATGGCGGTACCTCCCGGATGAGAACATGTGCCTGCTGTTGGTACGGGTATCGGCATTAATGATATGACAAAGACCACCGCCGCCATAAGACCTATCAGAGGTTTATACGACAGGTCGGTCCCTGAGATCTCTTTCAGCCTTTTTATCCCGTATGCGACAAAAGGGATGGCAACGGCAAACCATAATACAGCCCAGTTCAGCGGCAGTATCCCTTCCGATATATGCATAGCGTATGCAGCGTCAGTGAACAGTAAATAGTAACCCGTGAGCAGCAGAAAAAAGAATGCCACGCTCTTCACTCTTTTCGCTAAACGCGTAATTCTCACTTCTCCTCCGCCATCTTCAACAATGCATTCACAATCGCTACCGCAACCGTCGAGCCGCCCTTTCTGCTCAGATTCGTAATGAAAGGGACCGTCTGTGACGCGAGCAGCGCCTTTGATTCCAGTGCCTTCACAAAGCCGACAGGAACGCCAATAACAAGGGGGGCAGGATTACGGGTCACTGATTGGCCGCATAACTCAATCACCTTCAATAATGCAGTCGGCGCATTGCCGATTGCGATAATGCCGATGTTGCTATTTTGCTTTAATGCTGATTCTATACCGGTCTCTGATCTTGTCTTTTCCCCTGACTCCTTACTCCCGACTCCTGATTCCTGTATGCTGCACACAACCTTTCCTCCCCATTGCTCCAAAAGCTTCTTGTTAATTCCGGTCCGTACCATTTCAACATCGGTCAGAATGTCCTTTCCCGCCTTAATCGCCTCTATGCCCGCCTTTACCGCGTCAGGGTGGAACACCAGGCTGCCTTTGAATTCAAAATCAGCAGTGGTATGTATAACACGTTTCACGATCGGCTGCCTTTCTTCAGGGATATCGCTGAGATCAACCTCGTCCGAAATTATCTCAAAACTTCTTTTCTCAATCTCCTGGGGCTTACGTCCTGCGGAGGCAGCGATCCTTTCAAGGACAACTTCAGCCATCTTGTTATGAATGCCGAGCGGCTCAGTATAAATAATATCAACGTCAGAATATGTTCCGCGCGCGTCCTTTATAATCCCGGGGATGTCCGTGGTAACATGCATTCCGCTGCTCAGAAAGTAGGGATGGATGATTATCTTTTTGGCCCCGTCCCTTACGCAATCCGCAATCGCCTGCATGATGTCCGGCTTGGCAAACTGCAGGTATGCGACCCTTACACAATCACCGGCGCATCCGGGGTGGACCATGCCGTGCAGGAGCCGTGCTACCTGTTCAATGTTATTCGCATCTTTCTTGGGACTCCCGTGTCCCGCAATAATGATCTTTTCCATGACCCTCCTTTATGAAATCAATAATGCTCCCTGCAATGGTTAAATTACTTCCGAAATGTACGTGTATATAACTGCCCAGCGTGTTTTTTACCCTGTACCCTTCATCATAGAGGTATTCGGTCTCGCCGTTTTTGACGGAATACACGAGATCGGCATGCTGGCCTCTGACCGCTGACCGTTGACCATTCTTTTCTATTTCCGAATAATGAAACTCATGCCCCCTGACCACAGCTCCTTTTTTACCAAGGATGGAACCTTCCTTTAAAACCGCTTCTCTGTACCCCAGCCTTGACCTGCATTTCCTCATCACGGTCTTAAAGGGGAACACCCCGGCCATAGGATGAAACACATTGTCAAAATCATATATGCCCCCCGTCAGGTACATGAACCCCCCGCATTCCGCATATATCGGCCTGCCCTCATCCGACCATTTCTTTATAGACTCCCGCATCGGCCTGTTTCCTGATAGTTCCCCTGCATACAATTCAGGATACCCGCCGCCTATATACACGGCATCGATGTTATCCGGAATCCTGCTGTCCGTCAACGGACTGAACATCACGATCTCAGCGCCCGCCTGTCTTAATAGATCCAGATTGTCCTCGTAGTAAAAGCAAAAGGCCTTGTCGTATGCAACGGCAATTTTCAGCTCAAGAGACTGGACGCTCGGAAGCCTGGAAGTTTTTTCCTTCCGCGCTTCCGCGCTTCCGCGCCTCCTCACTATTTCATTCACATCAATATGCTCCAAAACCGTATCCGCCAATTTATCAATAACCTCTGCTGAAATCGGTGCTTCCTCGGCCACTGTCAAACCGAGATGCCTGTGCGGAATTTTAAAATCAATGCTGCGCGGCACATACCCAAGAACAGGGACATCCTTAACACTGTCTTTGACTCTCTGATAATGTCTGTCAGAGGCAATTCGATTGAAAATAATACCGGCAAGCCGGGGGTTGGTTATTTCCTTTTCCCCAATCCCTAACCCCTGATCTCTAAACCCCCTTACCACCGCCCCCGCGCTTTCCGCCATACCATAGGCATCGACAACAAGTATGACCTGCAGGCCTAGCACGGCAGCAAGGTCCGCGGTGCTGATAGCGCCATCATACATGCCCATGACGCCTTCCACCACCGCAATATCAGCATCTGCCGCATGCCGTGAAAAACAGTCTGTAACATACCCCCTTCCGCACATCCACAGATCGAGGTTTATGGATGTCCTGCCGGTAATAAGCCGGTGAAGGCCTGTGTCAATAAAATCAGGACCAGCCTTAAATGGCTGCACCTTATATCCTTTTTTCCTCAGCGCGGCAAGTATCCCAAGGGTAACTGTGGTCTTTCCGCATCCGCTGTGAGTGCCTGCAATGACTATCCCCTGCATAATTCCGAAAGCTCCTTCATCAGCATCTCATTGTGCTTCCGTGACTTCACCGCAATCCTGATATATGAGTTATTCAGTCCCCTGAAGTTTGAACAGTCCCTGACAAGTATGCCCTTGTTCCTCAA
>DKBK01000121.1 GCA_002451135.1 Nitrospiraceae bacterium UBA6902 | reverse complement strand
AAATAAATTATTAATATTTCATCTCATTGACCAGTGGGTAAACTCCATATTTCCGATATGGTCACAATTTCTTTCTGTTTGACTCGTATCAATAAATCCAAGTCATTATATAAGAAAACATTTCTTTCTGTGATAAACAAAGAGAACATGTCCATCTGAACAAAGAAAGAGGCCTTTCCTTAAGATTTTTATTGAAAATCCGATGAGATAGCGTATGGCAACGGGGTCATGAACAATGATAAAAAAAATTAATGTTGAGCAATTAACACCTGGAATGTTTATCCATCACTTCAACTGTAGTTGGCTGAACCATCCTTTCCTGACTAACAGTATGAAGATACATGATGAGCACATCATTCAAAAGATAATAGACTACGGGATTAGGGAAATCTATATTGATACGGACAAGGGATATGATCTTTACAGCGCTCCTACAGAAGATGAAGTCAGGCAGGATATTCAGACTGAAATAAACAGGATCGTTGAACCGGAAAGGGTAAACAGAGTTGCTGTTTCCGTCAAGGAGGAAATTGTAAAGGCAAGGGAGATTAAAAATAAGGCAAAAGAGACAATACACAGCTTAATAGAGGATATTAAATTCGGAAAGGAAATCAAGACAGATCAAGTCGAACAGGTTGTAGACAATATGATTGATTCGATCTTCCGTAATCAGGATGCCCTTGTCAGTCTTCTGAGAATCAAGGAAAAAGATGAATACACTTATATGCATTCCGTAAGTGTCGGTGTACTTATGATATCTTTTGGTAAGCATCTCGGATTTGATATGCGTTTATTAAAAGAAGTCGGCATTGGTGCAATACTTCATGATGTGGGCAAGGCAATAGTGCCTGACGCAATTCTCAATAAAGAGGGGGAATTGACGGAGAATGAATTTGACATAATTAAAGAACATGCACAGCATAGCCGAAAGCTCCTTGAGGAGACTATTGGCATTTCTGATACTTCAATTACCATGGCTGCACAGCATCACGAACGTATGGATGGCACTGGGTACCCGTTTGCTTTGAAAGGGGATGAAATTTCATACTATTCCAAGGCAGTGGCTATTGCAGATGTATATGATGCAATGACGTCCAACCGATGCTATCAGGATAAGTCTTTGCCCTCCGAGGTCTTAAAGAAACTCTATGAATGGAGCAGTTATCATTTTGACAGGGATTTGGTTCAGCAGTTTATCCGCTGTGTCGGGATTTATCCTGTCGGTACATTAGTCCGGCTTGAAAGTGGCTTGATCGGTGTGGTTCTGCAGAATGGAGAGAAGAACCTGCTGGAACCGGTAGTGCGAATTGTCTACAATACAAAAAATGGAGGTTTTGTAAGACTGCCTTATGAGATAGACCTTGCGCAGCATTCCTCCATAAACGGCGAAGACAAGATTATTGGTTACGAGTCACCGGATAAATGGAATATAACACCTGAGGTACTGTTATAGTGTGCTCAATACAAAAAGCCTCTACAGGATTTGTAACGACTTTGCGTGTCGTGATAATTTGAATACGTTTCCTTATCATATGCCCTTAGGGCGGAGATATCTTCCTGTACCAAAAATAACGCAACCAAAGAAAGGTGACCCGGGCACCGAGAGTTTTTAGGTAATTTCATGCTAATTGCATAAAATCTTTTAACTGCCTGTCAATAAATGTAATTTCAGCTATAGATTTTATCCTGGTAAATATAATAGACTATTAAAGATTATGTTGATTTTGATGTGGTTATTTTCGATACTGCTTATTCCCTCGATTGCGGACGCGTGGGGACCTCTCACACATATTTATCTTGGCTATCAGGTACTTGATTTTGGCGCGGCCCTTGTACCTGCCGGCATATACGCGATTATAAAGAAATACAGAAGTGATTTTCTCTATGGGAATGTGAGCGCTGATATTATTCTTGGCAGGCGGTTCCAGGCGTTTGATACAAACTCCCATAGCTGGGACATTGCCTGGAAAGTGTTCGGCTCTGCCAAGACTGACAGGCAGAAGGCCTTTGCCTATGGCTACCTGATGCATCTGTGTGCCGATACCGTCGCTCATAATATGGAAAGATCGAGAATCCCGTTTATTCATTCAATACTTGAGATAAAGTCCGACAGCCTTATAGACAAGAAATACAGGAGAATCATGAAGAGGCTCGACAAAGCGATGCAGACGAAGAACGATGTCTTTCTCGAGAAAAGACTGGAAAGCCTTTTTTTCTCTTTTAAAACTAATAAGAGAATATTCAATGGAATTCTCGTATTATCAAGACTTCCCAACTATACTCCTTTATCTAATTTTATCGACGGCAGGTTCCCCTATGAAATACCTGTTGAACACATCTACACCTTTCAGCAGGAGGCTCTGACCAGGATGATTGAATTGCTGAATAATGGCAGGGATTCGGAAGTCCTCAAAGAGCATCCATTAGGAAGATATCAGAGAAAGGCCTCCTGACCGTTTCCCGGCATTGTAATTTTCAATAGATTCTGCTACGATTTTAACTCATTAAAGAGCAATTAATTTCATTGACAGAGGACGATATTCATATGCAAGACGAGGAAGCCAAGTCTGTTATTGAAGCGATACTATTTATGGCCGGAGAGCCTGTAACGATCGATACGATCAGAAAAATAACAGAGATAGACAAGTATAATACAGAGAGGCTCGTGAGAGAGCTTATCAGCGATTATTCGGTCAGAAATGCAGGCCTTTTTATCATGGAAGTAGCTGAAGGGTACCAGATGGTCACCAATCCTGCATGTGCCCCCTGGGTCAAGAAACTCCTTTCTACCGCAGTGCCCAAAAAACTCACCCAGTCGTCTCTTGAAACCATGGCGATAATCGCGTATAAGCAGCCGATTATCAAGGCGGAAATAGAGGCTATCAGGGGTGTCAACTCTGACGGCGTTGTCAAGACATTACTTGATAAAAGGCTTATTAAAATCCTCGGCAGGAAAGAGGTTCCCGGCAGACCCCTTATGTATGGTACAACAAAGGAATTTTTGCAGTACTTCGGACTGAAGGATTTATCGGAACTTCCCACGCTGAAAGAGTTTCAGGAAGTGGACATCCCGGAACCTGCGGAGAACCTGTATGAGAAATCAGAAATGCCGGAATATGCTGACGAGGAACATCACGCACGTGCCGTGCCAGTTGAAACAGGACAGGCAGACACGGAACCTCACACAGAAGATGGAGTTGAGTCAGGTGATAAACGGGAATATGATGATGTTCAGGAACAGAATGCTGATACTGAGCATCCTTCTGATGAAGCAGTCAGGTCACAGGAATGAATCCCGGGATTTGCCAGGAACTTACCTTATATACGCTTCAGTCACGTATCTGCGCATCATCCTGTGGGAGTTGAAATAATACGCGTTTTTGCCGATGGCGTTCTGCATCATCCTGATCCACATTTTGCGGTCATTATAGTAGAGGGGAATTATGGTCAGTTCAAGCTTATTATAAAGGTCATTTGAGTCTATCTGATTCATGTTGGTATCTGACTCTATCTCTTTTGGTGCGGGTCCAATGGCCCAACCTGTGTATCCTTCGATATGCCCCTCTATCCACCATCCGTCAAGCACGCTGAAGTTCATTACCCCGTTATGGGTCGCCTTCATGCCGCTTGTGCCTGAGGCTTCAAGAGGCCTGAGAGGAGTGTTTAGCCAGATATCAACCCCGGACACGAGTTTGAGCGCTATGGCCATATTATAGTTCTGAATAAAGGCAATCCTGATCTTTCCTTTAAAGAGTTCCTTATAAGAAAATATCTTCTCGATTAACTGCTTGCCTACCGTGTCCTTTGGATGCGCTTTCCCGGCATAGATGATCTGTATTTTACCCGTGCCGATCTGCTCAAGTCTCTTTAAGTCGGAGAACAGGAGGTCGGCCCTCTTGTACGCGGTGGCCCTTCTTGCAAAGCCTATAGTCAATGTGTCGCAGTCCATCGCTGCATCTGAAACAGAATTGACATAATCGATAAGTATCTTTTTTGCCTCCATGTGGGCGCCCCAGATTTCTTCATCAGGGATTGCCCCTATTCTCACAAATATCTCAGGCTCATTGGCCCACCCGGGGAGATATTTATCATAAATTTTCTTCATGCTGTCACATGTCCACGTGTATGAATGCACGCCGTTTGTTATGGCGTTTATCTGATATCCGGGGAACATGCTCTTTGAAACCTGACCATGCTTTTTTGCAACTCCGTTTACATATTTGCTCAAATTGAAACCGAGGAGGGTCATATTGAGGGCTTTTTCGCCCGCAAGTTTTTTCAGTATGTTCTTGGGGAAATAATCGTTAAATACCTTGTCGTAGAGGTCATATGAGAATTTGTCGTGTCCGGCCTCTACAGGGGTATGGGTGGTGAACACACATAAATCCTTCACTGCCTCGGTGTCCCAAATATGGTCTTCATCCCAGACAGATTCTATGTCTTTTTTGTGTTCATGCAGCAGCTCAAGGGTAAGAAATGCTGCATGGCCTTCATTCATATGGAATTTTTTGACCTGGAAACCGAGTTTTCTCAGCATTCTTACGCCGCCGATGCCCAGGACCATCTCCTGCTTTATCCGGTAACTCTCTCCACCGCCATAGAGTTGGTCTGTCAGGGTCCTGTCTTCCGAGTTGTTTTCCGGCAGGTCCGTATCAAGATATATGACGGGGACTCTGCTTCCGCCTCTCGGGCTCTCCACGAAATAAACCCATGCCTGTATAAATACTGTTCTGCCCTCTATCTTAACCGTTACCTTTTCAGTCGATTTTTTCAGAAGGCTTGAGGGGTCCCACTCTGCGGGACGTTCTATCTGGTGACCTTGCGCATCGATTTCCTGGAGGAAATATCCCTTTCGGCTGATAAGGGTAACAGCGACGAAAGGAAGGCAGAGGTCAGCGGCAGACTTGACTGTATCGCCCGCAAGCACCCCCAGTCCTCCCGAATAAGTGGGTATTTCATCCCTGAGACCTATTTCCATCGAGAAATAGGCTATCTTGGGTTCCGTGATGAATTTTTCAAGTATAGTCATAGCAGCGTATTATACCAGATTTATTCCTGATGTTGAGACAAACGGGTAATTTATTTTTTTAAATAGAATCTTCTCTTGTTATCGTCGAACTTTTCGATTGCATATCTAAGCATAGTTCTCGGCATTTTCGTGTAATACTTTAACAGGAAGCGCTCTTCGGTCTCCTGGTCTCTTTTGCCAATTTCCCGTAACATCCACCCGACCGCTTTATGAATCAGGTCGTGCCTGTCATGTAAAAGTATTTCAGCGAGGGCAAGCGTGTCCCTGAACTGATTGTTTTTGATGAAATGGAATGTTGTCATAATGGCTATTCTGCGCTCCCAGAGATTTTGTGATGTTGCCATATTAAATAAGATTGAGTTATCTCTTTCCCATAAGTGGGGCCCCAGGATTTTATCTGCTGACAGATCCACCAGATCCCAGTTGTTGATGTGTCTGATATTCTTTAAATAAAAGTTGACTATATCTTCCCTGATTTTAATATGAGCCTTGCTGTATTTAATCACAAGGATCAGCAAGGCCGTTAATCTGTGTTCATGGATTTTGCTGGATATAAGTTTCTGCAGATCTTTTAAAGGCATCAGAGAATATTTCCTGGCAATTTTTCGCTGCTCCGGCACGGGTATTCCCATAAAGAGATCACCCTCACCATATTCCCCCTTGCCCGTCTTGAAAAACCCTGAAATAGTCACGGCCTTTTCAGGGTTTGCGAGTTGTTGCATGTCTGATATTAATTGGTGAATCATACGATGAAGGGAGAGGCCATTAGCGATATATCGTCATCGCCTGATTGCCGCAATTATTTCTGAGATGGGAAATTCATGGAGCAGTTTTAAAAGCGCAAGCACAATCAGGCAGGTACATAGGGCATAATATTCCCTGTGGCTGAGCCATTGACTGAACGACCAGTGTGCATGTATATCAGGCATCGTCTTTGGATAGAAAATCGACGTGCGGTGGGTATATTGGGTCCATGCTTCGCCGAATGTTTCAGAAAGCCTGGTCTCTTCCCTGTGTATTTTGGGAATGTAAAATATGACCGCAACTGCGAAAATGACCAGAAAGTTATTGATTTCGCCGATGATGGTGCAGAAGCCGATGGCCATGAAAAGGGAGCCGATATATAAGGGATGTCTTGTCAGGGAATAGGGCCCCACAGATGCCAGGGATTCACTTTTATGAATAATCCCGGCTGCCCAGGATCTGAGACCTATTCCGGCCAATACGAGAAACATCCCGGCAGGCCCCCATATATCCTGGAATTCAAAAATGTCATGCGGCCGTACCTGATCAATGATATTCTTGGTGAGAAAGATGGCAAAGATCAATAAGGACAGTCTGATACGGTTTCGTGCAAGAACTTTTTGTACCTTTTGATACATTGGCTGAGTTTCCAATTGCCATACCTCTCTGACTTTTTCATAGACATGATATCAGTTTTGCAAAAAAAACAGGTTAAATTATATCTTTTTAAAAGAATAAAGTTCAATGAACACAACCTGCCGTTGCATTTCACCTGTAGTGTATCCGGGGGTAACGCCTATATAAGGATTCAGGGCGGCATGAGAAGGGTCTTGTGTCATGAAACAGGGGTTTTGCCATGTGCGATTCAAGCTGGATCTTCATTCAAACGGTCATTCCATTGACAAATAAGTCAATAGGTAATCACCGGGTGGTATGCAAGATACGTGCATCGGACAGACATGAGGGAGACAATTGCTCAGGGCTGATGCTACTCACAGGCATGGATTCTGCAGTATTGAATCTTTATCCTGATTTGTATGCCGCTTTGAGTTGACCGCATGCTGCTGAGATGTCAGCACCCATGCTTTTTCTGATTACTGCTATCATGCCTGCTTTTTTTAATATGTTCTGAAACGCGAGGACCCTGCTTTCAGGGGGAGGTCTTAATTCCCCGGCAGTATTGAGCGGATTAAGAGGGATGAGGTTTACCTTTGATTTGATGCCTGCAAGCAGGGTAATAAGCCGTCTGGCGTCATCTGCTGAATCATTAATGCCGTCCAGCACTACATATTCAAATGTGATACGTCTTGTTGGAGGTAACGGAAAATTTCTGCAGGCCCTGATAAGTTCCTTCAGCGGGTATTTCTTGTTGATTGGCATAATTCGGTTCCTCACGTCGTCGGTTGTCGCGTTCAGGGAAATGGCAAGATTTACAAGCGGTTTGTTTACAGCCAGCTTCTGAATTCCGGGGACTATGCCGGCCGTGGACACCGTGATACTCCTTCTGGAAAAACCCATGAGATCAGTTAATTTCGAGAGGGCCTGGCTGACTTCTTGAAAGTTATTGAATGGCTCACCCATTCCCATAAAAACAATATTGGTGATTTCTAACTTCCCCGGGACCTCCTTTTTTAAGGCACGTGATGAAGAGGGAGTGCAGGGTACCGGTTTTGGGGCAATAAGTCTTTTTACGGCGATGACCTGGTCCACAATTTCGTATGCCTTGAGGTTTCGTTTGAGACCCAGTCTTCCTGTCATGCAGAATTTGCAGCCGACGGCACAGCCGACCTGGGACGAAATACACAGGGTGAACCGTCCTTCCCCCCTGTTGTTGGGGATAAGCACGCTTTCAATAGTTTGCCCGTCCTCCAGTTCAAAGAGATATTTTTGTGTACCATCTTTTGATACCAGTCTCTGGAGAAGAGTAAGGTTGCTGATGACCGCAATACCTTTAAGCTCATCACGAAAGACCCTGGAAAGATCAGTCATGTCATCAAAGGATGTCGCCAGTTTTTTGTATATCCAGGCAACAATCTGGTTCGCCCTGAATTTCTTCTGGCCGATCCGTTCCATGAACATGAAGAGTTCCTGTGCTGATAATTGCTTAAGATTGGTTTTCATATGTTATGACTCATTCTGGAAAAAAGGATTGCCATTATTATCTTTAAAGTCTTTTGATTGGTAACGTGGTTAATAAATGTATTTAATGCTTCCGTATCATGCCTGCATGAAATACTGTAACCGTATATTTACCGGACAGACGAGAATCTGTTTCCCGTTTAATTATAGCTGATGCAATGCCATCACAGGAACGTAATTAGTAGAAATAGTCGATGTGCGGATTAGTTGTTGTGAGACCGGATCTTGCGGAAATAGCATGGATCTTGAGAAGGTCGATATGCATATCAAGACGAAATCAGTCCGTTAATTCATTTTCTGCTGAGTCTGTGGACCATCTCTACAAGGGCAATGACATTATCAGGCGGGGTCTGAGGAACAACACCATGCCCCAGGTTAAAGATATGTCCGCGGGCTGAAGAAGCCCTGGCCAGGACATCCTTTACTCGCAGTTCAATCTTTTCTTTGGGAAGGAACATTGAAAGCGGGTCCAGATTCCCCTGGACCACAACATCGCCGCCAAGTCTCTTTATTGCATCATCCAGGTTGATCCTCCAGTCGACACCGTACACATCCGCACCTGAAGTTTTTATTTCTTCCAGCAGGCCCGCGGTTTCACCCACAAAGTAGATGACGGGAACTGCTTCCTGTCTTTCAGTACGCATCCACTCTTTCAGATCGCTGATAATCTTCCTGACATAACAGAGTGCATAGTCCCTGAAGTCCGACGGCGAGAAAATGCCGCCCCACGTATCAAATATCTGTACCGCCTGCGCCCCGGCACTGATCTGGGCCTTNNGTAGTAAAAGGGGCACCCGCAAAACCGATAAGGGGAACCCTGTCCGCAAGCTCTTTCCTGAGGAGCCGGATTGCATCCATAACGAACTTCATTTTATCTTCAGGATCGGGGACAATCAGTTTATTTACGGTATCGTTGTCCCTTATGGCCGGGCTCAGCAGGGGACCTTTGCCTTCATGAAAATCAAGCCCCTGCCCCATGGCTTCGCAGGGGATAAGGATATCTGAGAACAGGATGGCAGCATCGACATTCAGGATGTCAATAGGCTGAAGCGTGACCTCGGCAGCGAGTTCCGGGGTCTTGCACATTGTCAGGAAGTCCGACTTGCCGCGTACTTCGCGGTATTGACTGAGATATCTTCCTGCCTGGCGCATGATCCAGATGGGTGTGTAAGGAACTTTTTCTCCCCTGCAGGCTTTTAAGAATGTATCGTTCATGAAATCCTCCAATGTNNCTTGAATGACTTTTCCTTCAGGTTTCCGGCAGCCTTCGGAAAATAACTGCAGGGGAGCACATTCTCATCAACATCGATGAGGCAGATGACCTGGCCTGCGATGCATCCCTTGGAACCTCCGGTGGAAAACTTCAGGCTCCTGCGTTCGAATTTTTCACCTTCCTCTTTCTGTTTCTGAAGAACTACCCTGTAATAGTGCGGAGCGCAGGTAGGTCTTACAAGAAGGTCTTTTTCATTTTTTTCCATTTGATAATGCCATTCAAGCAGTTCTTCGTAATCTTCTTTGGAGATAAGTTCGTTCATTATATCTTCGCCTCTGCCCGTGGGCACGATCATGAACATATACCATGCGGTAGCGCCGAGTTTTTTGGCGAGTTTATACACCTTGGGAATTTCCTGCTGATTGCGCTTTGTGAAAGATGAATTAACAAGAAATTTGATACCGTGTTTATTAAACAATTCGGTCGCGTTTATCACGCCGTCATACGCGCCTTTCTGGTTTCTGAAATTATCATGTACTTCCGCTGTCGATCCATCGAGACTCAGTGATACCATCTTGATGCCGGATTCCTTCATGCCTTCGCATATTTCTTCCGTAACAAGCGCCCCGTTAGTTGCGATGCACATCCGCAGGTCTTTCGATGTACCGTATTTCGCTATGTCAAAAACATCTTTTCTCAACAAAGGTTCACCGCCTGAAAGGACCACAACGGGTTTTGCGTAACTCGCTATGTCGTCGATGATTCTGTACGCTTCCTCTGTGGGGAAATCGGGATGACCCTTTGCTTCAGTTTCGGATGAAGACCGGCAGTGGACGCATTTAAGATTACATCTCCTTGTAATCTCCCAGGCAATCCACTTTGGTTCAAATTCTTTTATCATGTTGCTCCTCACCTAATATTGTGCACACGCAATGGCGATCGGCCTTTCGCCCTTACGGACCACTTAATATTGTACCTTTTTTTGTACAGTTATGGAAGACGTATGAATTTTGTAAAGATTTCATTCGAAAGGATGAGTCCTTTTCTCGTCAGTCTCAGGGTCGTTTCATATGAACAGTCTGAACCTGCAACTTCAATGAGGCCTGCTTCCTGAAGGTCATCTATTTCCTGGTGGTAGCAGCTTAAAATATTCCTGTGGTACTGCTTCGAAAATGCTTCGATATTAATCCCCCCTGTTTTACGCAGTCCAAGGAAAATCGCCTCTGACAATGCCATCTCTTCGGTTATGGATTCTGATCTTTTGACGGGGCTCTTTTGCCCCGAGACAAGCTCCAGATATTCGTCAAGATTATCTGTGTTGTGAAAGCGCGTACCGTCTATGAACGTGTGGGCCCCGAGCCCCACGCCATAATATTCCCCTCTGTCCCAATAGTTAAGGTTGTGCCTGCACTGATAGGAGGGAATAGCGAAGTTCGATATTTCATAATGGAGGTAGCCTTCGGATCTCAGGTACTCGATGGTGTGTTCATACATTTCAATAATGCTGTCTTCATCNNATCTCGCCACTTCCCGTTGCTATGTTCCGCAGCAACAGGAGCCCTCCCTCTTTGCCAATGAGGCGGACACGTGCCATTATGCCCTCCTGATGCTGGGAAAGATGTTCCCCCTTTGAAAAAGGGGGGTGAAGAAGGATTGTGCAGATACTCATAAAGCAACGTCCCTTGTTCCACCGTAAGCTCATACGTGGAAATATGGG
>DKBK01000157.1:3014-3304 GCA_002451135.1 Nitrospiraceae bacterium UBA6902 | reverse complement strand
GTAAGCCCTCCGTATAAACATGACTCAATTTCAGGATACTACATTGCAAGCCCTTTTTCCTTGATATAGTTTCTCAGCTTCTGCAGCGCCCTGCCCCTGTGGCTCATGGAGGCCTTCTCCTGATCACTCATCTCACCAAAGGTCCTGTCATGGCCTTCCGGGTAAAAGACCGGATCATACCCAAACCCCTTTTCCCCTCTGGGCTCCGTCCCTATCCTGCCCTCAACATGTCCCATGAATATGTGAATACCGCTCCGGTCCGCCAGCGCTATACAGCATACGAACCGGGC
>DKBK01000157.1:0-3005 GCA_002451135.1 Nitrospiraceae bacterium UBA6902 | reverse complement strand
GGCCCCCCTTTTGTCATCAGGAACGCCTTTCATTTCTTTTAACAGCTTTTCAAGGTTGGCCCAGTCATCGGTGACATCTCCTGCATATCTTGCAGAAACCACCCCGGGAGCGCCGTCAAGNNGGGAACTCATCCGGCGTGTGGATGTTCACTGCAGCGTCCTTGCCGGAAAAACCACAGGCCTGTATTATATTTTTCAGCTCTTCGATCTTTTTCCTGTTTCGCGAAGCGAGAATAATGTCCATAATTTCCTCTCTGGTGTATATAGGGATATGATCCTACAATCGTATCTTCGATGCAAGCCTGATTGCCTCAAGCATGCTTGTGGGATTCGCCATGTTTTTCCATGCAATGTCAAACGCAGTCCCGTGGTCAGGAGAGGTCCTTATAATGGGAAGTCCGACGGTGACATTCACCCCTGTATCAAAGGCAAGCATTTTAAAGGGGATCAACCCCTGGTCGTGGTACATGCAGACGATGATGTCAAATGCGCCGTTATATGCCTTATGAAAAATGACATCGGGGGGATATGGTCCTGAAACGGAAATCCCCGCAGACTGTGCTTTCCGGACGGCAGGGACTATTGACTTCATCTCCTCTTTCCCCATAATCCCTGATTCTCCTGCATGGGGATTCAACCCTGCCACGGCAATCCGCGGGGTATCCATCCCGAGCATCTTTGCGCCGGTCTCCGCAAGCAGTATCGTTTCAAATACCCGTTTACTGTTGACTCTCTTCGGAACGTCTTTCAGAGGTATATGGATTGTACAAAGAACCACCTTAAGTTTTTCACTTACAAACATCATCGCAAACCTGTCCGTATTCGTCAGTTCAGCCAGAAGCTCGGTATGCCCCGGCCAGGGATAACCCGCCATCTGAAGTGATTCCTTGGATATAGGGGCCGTGACAATCGCATCAACCTCCCCTTTCAGCGCAAGCTCAACAGACTTCTTTATATATGTGACAAAGGCCCGGCCCGCGCGTTTAGAGGNNATCCCGGAAATTGATCTGATTTTCAGGGGAAGACCTGTAAGCCTGACAGCCTCATTCAACACATCCGCATTGCCGATAATGAGCGGATTACAGTATTCCCGGATTTCAGCGCAGAACAATGCCTTGACGATTATCTCAGGCCCGACACCGCCGGGGTCACCCATTGAAATTGCTATCGTCTTGAGACGTGCCATTACTTTTTATTATTTAAACGCTCTTTGCCCCGTGGCCTGCTGCTCTGCGACCGGGAGAATCTCGGTTTTCTTGCAGGCAGTGCAACTATGGCATCCATTTCAACCTGTACATCCAGGGGGAGCTTCCCGGCCTGTAATGTAGACCTTGCGGGAGGATACTGCGCGAAGTATTTTTCATACATCTGGTTGAATCTCGGGAAATCATGAATGTCGGCAAGATAGCACGTAACTTTCAATACACAGTCCATGTCCGCCCCAGCCTCTTCAGTGATGATCTTTATATTATTCAGGACCGCCTCTGTCTCCTCTTCAATCGTGCCCCGGACAAGTTCCCCGCTCGCGGGATCGACCGGCACCTGGCCGGATATATAAAGAAGTCCATCATGAATGACGGCCTGGGAGTACGGGCCTTTGGGTTCCGGGGCCCTTTGCGTGAAGAACACTTTTTTACCAGCCATGGCTTAAGCTCCTTGCAGGTAGTACCTGGAAATATGAACAAGACACAAAAAGGGCCGGCCCTGATGACCGGCCCTTTTTCTCTTTAATTACTTTTTTGCCTTTGTGCTCTTCTTTGTTTTTTTCGGAGCACTCTTAGTTGCTGAAGCCTTTTTCGTCTTCTTCGTGCTGCATGTTCCACACCCCATAAGATATCCTCCTTCCCAAATGTTTTTAAATTTTCAATTAGTATATTATTTTAACACTTGATTTATTATTGTCAACTGATAAAATGGTAAAAGAAAGGAGGTGTGAAATGGGAGTCAAAAGCGTTGGCGAACATTACAGGTGCAATATCTGTGGGAATGAAGTTACGGTAACTAAAGCAGGAGGCGGCGAGCTGGTATGCTGCGGTGAACCGATGGAAAAAATATCCGGTTAGGAGGATCTACTATGGCCAAATCTATTAAAGGAAGCAGGACTGAACAAAATCTCTTAAAGGCCTTCGCCGGTGAATCTCAGGCGAGAAACAGGTACACCTACTTTGCCAGTGCCGCAAAAAAGGAAGGGTATGAACAGATCGCGGCTTTTTTCCTTGAGACAGCGGAAAACGAAAAAGAGCACGCCAAGGTCTTCTTCAAGTATCTTGAAGGCAGCGACCTGGAGATCACCGCGACCTATCCGGCCGGTATAATCAAAAGCACGGGGGAAAACCTGGACCACGCCGCTGCGGGTGAAAATCTGGAATGGACCACCCTCTATGCCGACTTTGAGAAAGTCGCCCGGGATGAAGGGTTCACAGAAATCGCGGAATCCTTCCGGCAGATCGCGAAGGTCGAAAAATTTCATGAGTCGCGGTACAGGAAATTATCAGCCAATATCAGGGACAGGGCCGTGTTTAAAAAAAGTTCGGACAAAAAATGGCATTGCAGAAACTGCGGCTACATACATGAAGGCCCCGAGGCCCCTCAGGAATGTCCGGCATGCAAACACCCGCAGGCCCACTATGAGGTACTGTCAGAGAATTATTAAGTTGCTCATCACATAAACCGCGGAAATCACAGAGGGATTATAAAATAATCTTATTTTCCTCTGTGACTCCGTGTTTTTTTTGATCAGAGGTAATTGGTGAAGGGACGAAGAGAGGTGTGGCAATCAGAGAGAGCCACCTTTATCAGCCGTAACGAATGCGTCAGGCAGTGCAGACTATTCCCTCTCTGTTTGAAAAAGTTCATTGAGAACAAGTTCTATCTGCTGAGGGGTCATTCTCTCATTGTCAAGGAAAATTCTCCCGATTAACCTGTGTGGTCTGCCGGCCATGTCATCATCAATCTGTTCGGATACGGCCTGTTTGAGCTGTTCCGAAGTAACATACCCTCTCTCA
>DKBK01000138.1 GCA_002451135.1 Nitrospiraceae bacterium UBA6902 | reverse complement strand
ACTTTTCCCCCAGCCCTTGCAGGATGATGGGACAGTCATAATGATATGCAATAACTGATAAAATTAAGAACTGAACCAGCTCCCCCGGCGATGATTTTTCGGTACGGCCTATGGGTATTTAATAACAGTCAGTGGATGGTAATTACAACTTAAAATGAGCTGGTTCCAAGAATTGTCCACCTGCTTTTCTTATCTGAATAACGATGCCGTCGCAGATTCCGGTAATATGTAAGCATAATTTCAAGGCACTGTTACCTGCTTTTGCGTAAAGATACGCGATGAGGACACACCTCTCCTGTTAGGCCCCAGGGGCCGATTTTCTTCACAGCCATGTAAAACAGAAGCAGCTGTTATGATGTATTGAGATACAGTTTCGGCAAGGCTCTGATCTTTATCATCCTGCCTTTCCTGCATTCCGGACAAGTAGTTACGTCTATGCCGGTCAACCGGAGCATCATCTGTTCAACTGTTTCCTTGATTTTCTCCGGCAGCTTTGCCTTTGGGTTAATCAGTTTTCTTAGAAGCGGGATAGTCTGCTTTTTGTTCCTGTGGGCCAGGAACCCGAAGTAGCGGATCTTCATAAAGCCCTTTGGCAGGACATGCAGCAGAAAGCGTCTTATAAACTCTTCTGCAGTCAGAGTCATTACCTTGACAGTCTTTCTTTCCGGGTCCCGATAGGTAAAAGCAACCTTGCCTTGTGCAATGGATAATATACGGTGATTGGAGATAGCCACCCGATGCGTATAGCGACCAAGATACTCAAGCACCTGCTCAGGCCCGCTAAAAGGACGCTTGACATACACTATCCATTGGCATTCTGCCAATGAACGCAGCATATCGCCAAAGACATTATTTCCCGACACCTTGATCTTGTCTTGATGATAAGCATTTTTCAGTTTTCTCAGGTACCGTTTTCTGAACTCCTTGGCGAGCGATTCAACCCTGAACAGAAATGACTCTTTTGCCGGCAGCCATTTGTCTTTGGTAAATACAAGAACGCCGCCGGGGATCAGGCAGTGAAGATGAAAGTGGTCAATCAGAGTCTGGCTCCAGGTGTGCAGCACGGCAATAAAGCCGAGTTGTCCCTCAAGGCGCCATTGGGGATCTCTGGCAAAAGCCTGCAGTGTTTCATTTGCCGCACTGAACAGAAGTGTCAGAGTTTGTTTTCTATTGCCCAGGATAACCGGGTTGAGATCATGGGGTAGAGTAAAGACCAGGTGAAAATATCCGCAGGGCAGNNGAAGCTGCATGTATTGCAGCGTTCGACATGGCCACCAAGAACTGCAGTCCGGCATTCTTTAATATGACGCATGACCTGGATCTGCCCGTAGGACAACGACTTGCTCTGGCGGTAATCCGCACCGTAGAGACGGAAGATGTCGGCAACTTCCGGTTGCTTGCTTTCTGGACTCAGCGTTGTTTTCATTGGTTTGCCCTCCCTTTCCTCTGACCAAGATTGTCAAGAGGGCTCGTGAGTTCGGCAAAGCGTTCCGGTATGAGGTGGAGATAGCGTAAAGTGGTCCTTATGGATGAATGTCCAAGGAGCCGTTTGATGGTATAGAGGTCGGTGCCCTGGTACAGCAGGTGGGTTGCAAAACTGTGACGGAGTGTATGAATGCCATGGCCCTTATTGAGACCGGCATTTTTTTTTGGCGAGATAATATGCACTCTGAGCGCCTGATTCAGTCAGATGCGTGCCAGGCTTCTGGCCGGGGAAAAGCCACTTCTCAGGACGATACTTGCACCAGTAAGTTCGCAGTTCATCAAGCAGATCCCTGGAAAGGGTGGTGTAGCGGTCCTTTTTGCCCTTCCCCTGTTCTACCCTGATCAACATTCTTGATGGGTCGCTTTCAATGTGCTTTGCCTGCAAGCGCACAAGTTCACTGACCCGAAGACCTGCACTATAGGCAGTCTTCAACAATACTCTGTGTTTAAGGTTGACAGCTGCAGGAAATAATCGTTTCACTTCTTCCTCGCTGAAAATAACGGGAAGTTTTTTCTGTTGATGCCGGGGCGGCAGGGGAAATCTGGTTTCATCCCAGTGACACATGTTCCTGTAAAAGCAGACAATGCCTGAACGGTAGGCATTGCAAGTGCCGACAGCTACTTTGCGCTCGTCCAGAAGATGACGGAAATACTCTTGTACCTCTTCATTTGTCAGGGTATCTGGTGACTTGTTGTGGAATCTCGCCAAGCCTGTAACCCCATCCAGATAACTCTTTTTTGTGTGCGGGGAGAATCCCTGCAGGGTCATGTAGTTGATGAATCGTGTCCTGATTTCACTAGCCATAATAATACCTCCTTGTGCAAATGATTAATAAAAAAAATCCTTGCCTCAAGAAGATATTGTAATGGATTATGGCTTTAATGAGGTGGGTATTCTTGACGATTTATGAATAAAAAATTGCGGCGGGATTGTCTTGTGCAATTCCGCGAAGCGGTTCAGTTCTTGCCACAATCTACAGTTCTGTCCTACAAAATCTGACTCAATAGTGGAGGTTCCTATCGAAGAGGCGAAAGAGCATATGAGGGAGGAAGGCATAGGGACGCAATAACTTATCGTGTTATCTTTACTTGTTCCCATCGTTATCTCATAGGCTATAATATTCTCTAGGTGGGATGCTAGTGGGACAATCCATATTCTATAAATCTGTATGGAGCATAC
>DKBK01000059.1 GCA_002451135.1 Nitrospiraceae bacterium UBA6902 | reverse complement strand
GCGGATGGTAATGAGTCCCGGCATGGCGCGCAATGAGGCGATATGTTCAACCGGCTGATGTGTGGGCCCGTCTTCTCCCACGCTTATGGAATCGTGTGTATAAATATAAATGGCAGGGACCTCCATAAGCGCGCTTAATCTCATTGCGGGCCGTGCATAGTCGCTGAAGATGAGGAAAGTCGCGCCGTACGGACGGATTTTTGAAAGGGCCAGTCCATTGAGGATGCTGCCCATAGCGTGCTCACGTATTCCGAAATGGAAATTCCTGCCCTTCGGATTATGAGATGTAAAATCGCCCCCTGCCTCTTCAAAGGTAAGCAGGGTTTTTGTAGAAGGCGCCAGGTCAGCTGATCCCCCCATAAGCCAGGGCACATGCTTTGCAATCGCGTTTAATACTTTCCCGGATGACACACGGCTCGCGATGCCCTTTGCATCAGCAGGAAAGGACGGCAAATCAGCGTCCCATCCTTCAGGGAGACCGCTGTTGAGCATCACATCCAGAAGATCGGCCTGGACGGGATACTTATTCCTGTATTCATCCAGCATTTTACCCCAGCCCTTATAAAGCTTCCTCCCCCGCCTGCCTATCCCTTTACGGAAATGCTCCATCACACCGTCAGGCACATGAAATTTAGCGTCTTCAGGCCAGCCGTAATTGCGCTTGGTAAGTCGGATTTCCTCTTCTCCGAGAGGCTCTCCGTGGGCCCCTGCCGTGTCCTGTTTGTTCGGGGACCCGAAGGCGATATGGCTGTTCACAATAATGAGGGTAGGTCGGTCCTTGGTATTTTTGAACTGCCTGAATGCCCGCGACAGCATTTTAAGATCATTGGCATCTTTCACATGAAGCACTCTCCAGCCGTATCCTTTAAAACGTGTTGCCACATCTTCACTGAAGGCCAGCGACGTGCTTCCTTCTATTGATATCTTGTTGTCGTCATATATCCAGCACAGGTTTGAAAGCCCGAGGTGTCCGGCAATGGACGCGGCCTCTCCTGAGATTCCCTCCATCATGTCCCCGTCGCTGCAGAGGGCATATACGTCGTAATCGAAAAGTGCAGAGTCCTGGCGATTGAAGTAACCTGCCATCCACTTCTGTGCAATGGCCATCCCCACGCTGTTAGCGGTCCCCTGTCCCAATGGCCCGGTTGTGGTCTCAATGCCGGTCTCATATTCAGAATGACCCGGGGTCCTGCTGCCCAACTGGCGGAAGTTTTTAATGTCCTCTATTTCAATCGAAAGCCTGCCTGACATGTTCCCCTGCCTGTCAACGTCCTTTACCCCGGTCAGGTGCAGGATTGAATACAGGAGCATGGAAGCGTGTCCCATGGACAGGACGAAACGGTCCCTGTTCGGCCATAACGGGTGTTCAGGATCATAGCGCAGGAAACGCTGCCACAGGCAATATGCCACGGGCGCCATTGCCATGGGCGTTCCAGGGTGACCGGAGTTGGCCTTCTGTACCGCATCCATTGAAAGGGTGCGGATGGTATTAATGCATAACTGGTCCATCGGTTCGTCATTCATTATGTATATGCCTCCACATTTAAAATATTCTCCATTGGCGTCCTTCGGCCTGTATCAATGCGTCTGCCTGTTGTGGTCCCCATGACCCTGCCGCATAATTGGGAAACTCCGGGGCAGCCGTGTTTTCCCATCGTTCGATTATCGGATCAACCACCGCCCACGTGGCCTCAATCCCGTCCTGACGTGCAAACAGGGTCTGGTCACCTTTCATGCAGTCAAGGAGCAGTCTCTCATACGGCAGGGGGAAATGCACTTGACCCTGCAAATCCTTTTCATAATTAAACCCCATGTTCACAGGATAAAGCTGGTTTCCGATCCCCGGATGCTTCACCCCGATATGCAGGACTATTTCTTCCTGCGGCTGGACCCCGAGGACGAGAAGGTTCGGGTCGCGTATCTCGCACATTGTCTTAAACAGCCTGAGCGGGGGCTGCCTGAAATGTATACTTATTTCGGTTATGCGCTTTTTGAGACGCTTCCCTGTGCGGAGATAAAAGGGGACGTCTGCCCAGCGCCAGTTGTCGATAAAAAACTTCCCTGCAAAAAAAGTGGGGGCATGAGAATCAGGAGCAGTGTCTTTCTCATTGCGATAGTTCACGACATCCCTGCTATTGATCTTTCCCGCCCCGTACTGTCCGCGTACGGTGTATTTATCAATATACTCGCTGTCCATGCTGCGGATTGTGCGGTATACCTTTACCTTCTCGTTCCTGATATAGTCCGCTTCGAAACCGATCGGGGGTTCCATTGCAATAAGCGAGAGAAGCTGCATCATGTGGTTCTGGACGATGTCCCTTATCACCCCTGCCTCTTCATAAAATCTGGCCCTGTTCTCTATGCCGAGCGACTCAGCGACCGTGATCTGCACATGGTCAATATACCTCCGGTTCCAGAGCGGTTCGAAGATGCTGTTGGCAAACCGGAAAAAGAGAATATTCTGAACGGTCTCTTTGCCCAGATAATGATCAATACGATAAATCTGTCTCTCTTCAAAGGACTTTGCGATGAGGCTGTTAAGCGCTGCAGCAGAAGCCCTGTCACGGCCAAAGGGTTTTTCAATGATAAGGCGGGCATCAAACCTTCCGCTGCAGAGTTTGCAGAAGGAGAGGCGTTCGAATATGTCGGGCAGGAAATGGGGAGGGACAGCGAGATAATAGATGACTTCCCTTTTTCCCCCTGATGCGGGTTTAGCGATTTCCTCAATACGCTGCGACAGCTTTTTATAGCTCTCTACATCGTCAAAATTGCCTGACACATAAAAAAGATGGCGGCTGAAATTCTCCCAGCAGCCCTCATAAAAGGGCCCTTCGTTGAATTCCTCCACGGACTGCCTTACAAGGTCCCGGTATTGTTCGTCGGACCGTTCACTGGAGGCAAATGCGATGATGGAATATTCATCAGGGAGGTTCTGGTCGTGGCACAGGTGATAGAGGGTGGGCAGCAGCTTCCTCCTGCTTAAATCACCGGTGCCGCCGAAGATCACCATGGTAAAAGGCTCGATGTTGACTCTCTCCGGTTTTATCTCACAGAAGAGCGAGGCATCCGGTGTGTCAGAGATGTTTTCANNTTTTTTGAATATTGCATCAATAGGCATTATTCTGATTTCTCACTTTTTCTTTACTGGATGCCCCCCGAATTCATTGCGCAGGGCCGCGATTGTCTTGGCGCTGAAGGACTCTTCCTGCCGAGAACGGAAGCGCTCCAGGAGAGACAGGGTTATTGCAGGAGCGGGCACGTCCAGTTCAACGGCCTCCGCGACGGTCCAGCGGCCTTCGCCGGAGTCTTCAACATACCCGCGCACAGAGTCGAGGCGGGGATCCTTCTGAAACGCGTCTTCCGCGAGTTCCAGCAGCCATGAACGAACCACACTGCCGTGGTTCCAGAGATGTGAAATCATACGAAGATCAAGATTAAATTCCTTTTTGGCATGCATGATCTCAAACCCTTCGGCATAGCCCTGAAGCATCGCATATTCAATCCCGTTATGGACCATTTTCACAAAATGCCCGGCGCCGTGAGGTCCCACATGGGCGTATCCGTTTTCCGGGGCCAACGTCTTCAGAAGAGGTTCGACTTTACTGAAAACATCTTTGTCTCCCCCGATCATCATGCAATAGCCTATTTTCAGACCCCATATGCCTCCGCTGGTGCCTATGTCGAGGAAAGAAATATTACGCCTCTTCAGTTCCCCGGCCCTGCGCAGGGAATCTTTGTAAAAGGAATTCCCCCCGTCAATAAGGATGTCTCCTGCTTCCAGCAATCCGGCAAGGTCCATTATGGTATCCTCCGTAGCCTTGCCGGAAGGCACCATAAGCCACACAATACGCGGTTTCTCAAGACGGGACACGATGTCCTGGAGAGATGCTGCTCCTTCGGCCCCCTTTTCTTCCGCCTTCTTTACGGTTTCGGCTGTACGGGCATAGGCAACTATCTCATGGCCGCCGTTAAGAAGGCGCTGTACCATGTTCATCCCCATCTTGCCAAGACCGATAAAACCTATTTTCATACGCTCGTCTCCATAGGAGGTTTTAACGCAAAAGGAATTCTCAACCCCATGCTTCNNAAAAAAGTATGCGCTGATATGATTGACATCATGATGGCTCAATAAAAATTCTGATAGGATTTTTTTTACACATGAGGAATAAGAGCAAGGGGTATATAAAAAAAATTGTGATAGGTTTGGTCATAACCGGTCTTGTTATTGTCCTTAAATTGATCAATGCCGGTGATTATCTGACGCTCTCCTATATAAAAGAATCCCAGCAGGGTTTTCAGGAGCTCTACAGAGAGCACAGCCTTTCAGTGATTGCGGCGTACGCGGGAATTTACATACTCGTGACCTCACTGTCATTGCCCGGGGCAGCGGTAATGACCCTTGCAGCGGGGGCCCTCTTCGGTCTTGTTGCAGGCACGGTCGTGGTATCTTTCGCGAGCACGATAGGTGCGACACTCGCCTGCTTTATTTCGAGGTTCATCCTCAGAGACTGGGTGCAGGGGAGGTTCGGGGACAGACTGAAGACGATCAATGAAGGGATTGAACGAGAGGGGGCCTTCTATTTATTTACCCTGCGGCTGATCCCGGTATTCCCGTTCTGGCTTATCAATCTGCTTATGGGTCTTACCACTATGCGCCTTACGACATTCTACTGGGTGTCACAGGCGGGGATGCTTGCCGCAACGATCGTGTTTGTGAATGCCGGGAGGGAGCTTGGGAAAGTCGAGTCCCTGTCGGGAATACTTTCACCGACGTTAATTCTTTCTTTTGTGCTGCTGGGACTGTTCCCGCTGATGACAAAGAAATCAATAGCGTTTTATAAGGCAAGGAAGGAAAAGACGATATTCTGATATCATTATGTTATTAATTGCCGGTTGACCTGACTCATGGCATCGGCTATGAAAGGAGAGACATATGAAAACATGGATTATATTCCCCTCAGCGATTGCACTGGCTGTTTTTCTCATAAGCAGCAGCGCATATGCCCATCACGCCTCTGCAGGCTCCGGTATCGGGCAGGCGGGGCCTGTGATAACTGTTTCCGCTTCAACGCTTAAAAAGGGCACATTCAGTATTGAAGTGCTTGCAGAGTTCCAGAGGTTTGATACATATTCGGACAGCGAGCTCCTGGATTTTGCCGAGAGCGGAATAGAGGATGTCCATAACGCCGAATATCTGTTCAGTCCTTCAACAGGAATTGCCTACGGACTCACAGATGATCTCACGTTACATGTACGGGTGCCTTATGTTGCAAGAAACAATATCAGTGCGGTGCACCATCATGAGGAGGAGGACGAGTACGAGATCGAGCAGTTTGGAGACGCAAGAGGCTGGGGCGATATCACATTATTCAGTCATTACCGTTTTCTGAACCGCTCCGACATGCAGGCATCTCTTCTGGCGGGTCTTAAAATGCCGACAGGGAAAAAGTCTGCCAGGACCGGATCAGGAGAGCTTTTCGAGGCCGAGTTTCAGCCCGGCTCCGGTTCGTGGGACGCGATGGCAGGGATAGCGCTCACAAAGCCCCTCGGTGCCTTTTCTCTTGATGCAAATATCCTCTATACACTCGCTTCCGAAGGGGTGCAGGACACGGACCTGGGAGATGTCTTTAATTACAATGTCTCAGTTGGTTACCGCGCTCTAAAACAGCCGTTAACGCTGGACCTGATCCTTGAGGCTAACGGTACATGGAGGCAGAAGGAGAAAGTTAAAGGGCAAAAAAGCGAAAACAGCGGCGGCGACATCGTACTGATATCTCCCGGGGTAAGAGCCGGCATAAACGATCGTATCATGATATATTTCAACATCGGGCTCCCGCTCATTCAGGACCTCAATGGCAAGCAGAATGATATGGATTACAGGACCGTATTGGGGATGAATGTTCTTCTTTAGAGACACATAAGGAGGGAGTTCAAAAGGAGTGTGAGGGAATTATGCCGACATATGATTTTGACATAGGAATACTCGGGGGCGGTGCCGGGGGCCTCACTGTGGCTTCAGGCGCCAGTCAGTTCGGCGCGAAAACACTGTTGATAGAAAAAGAAAAGGAGCTCGGAGGTGATTGTCTACATTATGGCTGTGTACCGAGCAAGACGCTTATCAGGACCGCGTATGTATACCACATGATGAAGAACGCGTGGAGATACGGTCTTCCCGGTGTGGATATCAAACCGGTTGATTACCGAGATGTCGCAAAAAGGATCCAGTATGTCATCGGTACTATTCAGAAACATGATTCAGAAGAGCGGTTCTGCGGCCTTGGGGTCAAAGTCAAGTTCGGAAATGCGGAGTTTACTGATGAGCATTCAGTCCGCATAGGTGGGAAATCCTATTCCGCACGTACGTGGGTGATCGCTACCGGTTCAGCGCCGTCCGTTCCCCCCATAGAAGGGATTGATCAGACGCCTTACATAACCAATAAAGAAATCTTCTCTCTGGAACGTCTTCCCAAATCCATGATTGTGATCGGGGCCGGACCCATTGCCATTGAAATGGCCCAGTCATTCTGCAGACTTGGAACCGAGGTTTCCGTTATTCAGCGAAGCGGGCAGATCTTGAGCAGGGAAGACAGGGACCTTGCGGATATCGTCATGAATGCACTGAGCGCAGAGGGTATTATGTTTTATCTGCATTCAGGGCTTTTACATGTAAAGGACCATGGGACTGAAAAGGAGGTTGTGATCAAAAATAAAGACGGGGGCACAGAAAGCCTCAGGGCGGAGCAGATCCTTGTCGCACTGGGCAGGGAGGTAAATGTTAACGGTATGGGGCTTGAGAAGATATCCCTTGATTTTGGTAAAAAGGGGATCAAAGTCGACAACAGGATGCGGACCACTCATAAACATATTTACGCTGCAGGAGATGTCACCGGGGAATATCAGTTTACTCACGCCGCAGGATATGAAGGAGGCATTGTCCTCAGTAACGCGATTCTTCATTTGCCGAGACAGGCGGATTACACATTCCTGCCGTGGTGCACCTATACTGACCCTGAGCTTGCAAGCATCGGCATGAACGAAAAACGCGCAAAGCAAGCTGGTATTGAATATTCGGTCTGGACAGAAGCATTCAGGGCCAATGACAGGAGCCTCGCTGAAGGTGAAGAGACGGGCATGGTAAAACTCTTAATCGATAATAGTGGCAAACCGATAGGTGCGCAGATACTGGGCCCGCAAGCAGGAGAACTCTTGAGTGAATGGATAGCGGTCATGAACGGAGGGGTCAAGCTTTCAACGATGGCCTCTGCCGTGCATCCCTATCCGACGCTTGCCGAGATTAATAAGCGTGTAGTGGGGAATTATTTTTCAGGAAAGATATTCTCGGAGAAGGTCAAGAAGACGCTTAAGTTCTTCTTCAGTTTTAAGGGTCGGGCCTGCGGGTAAAAAGTGACGTGAAGAATGACTGAAGCATGGCGTTCACTTGATGAGGCCGACGATATAACGGGAGCTCCCATTTATACTGACGGTGAAATATTGCTGTATCCCGGATTCGCAACCGGAGGATAATGATANNAAATCATCAGCAAAAAAGGACTTCTGATCTTAAGTATTGCCACTTCATATCTGCAGGATTTGTTCAGATCGAATATTACTGATACTTTAATATGATAGATTTTTATTAGCGGCTTGAAGTTCATTGACTTATCGCTTTTTAACAAATGTAATACTTCATATTATTATTTCCTATGCTACAATTTTTGCACGTGTGCCAGTTATCTTTTATATGAATATAGATTTATTTCTAATAAGTTGCGTCAATTAAGAGATATTCAGCATAAACTTTTGTCGCATCCTTTTAAAATTTAAACTCCGATCATATATTCTGTAACTGCCCGAATTATCAAGATAATAATTACTT
>DKBK01000022.1 GCA_002451135.1 Nitrospiraceae bacterium UBA6902 | reverse complement strand
CCATCCCACACAATATCAGAACTGCTAGGTACATCATTGTATACACCTATCGCTATGATATTATCACCTGGTACAAGCAGGCTCTTCAGGGAGCTGAGGCCAATGACACTCGATAAATCTTTTGACTCATAAGCACTGGCTTCACCATATTGGTAAACTCCTCCATCATATAGTGGAGGATTTCCGGTGACATTCTGGCTATAAATTTGAATACCGTTAATATAAACGGTAAAACCGTCGTCAAACAACGCATTGAGTGTAAGGGCGGTTACCTGGGAAGGATCACAGACATTAAACTTCTTTCTGAAAAACATGGATTTTTTTGTGTTGGAAACCGGTGTCGCAATCGAATACCCATAAGAGGCCGCGCTTGTTTCCGTACCAAATACTCCACTGCCCGTCGACCAACCTGAATCATTATATCCTGTATTCATCCAAGTGGTCCCTGTATTTTCTATATCATACTTCCAGGTATCCCCTTTATTTATGACTTTTTTATTGGCCTGCGCAGGGCAGCCAGCGCCTTCTGACACCGTGTACAGGACGTTTACCGCATTTTTTTCTGTCACAATTGAGGTAAGATTGATAGGGTTGCCACTCAATTCCTGCGCCGGAATTATCGACAGAGAACCCTCACTGGTAATTCCGGACAGGGCGCTCTCCATTACCCTTGCGACATCAGTATTATCAATATAGTCTCCCCGGACCTGGTCGCTGTCAACTATGCAATTTTCAAACAGGCCTGAGCCGACACCACTGGTATAAAGGGGAATAAGTATATTTGCGTGTCCCCCTGTGTTCCACGCCCAATATACGGTCTCGTCACTGTCTATGGTGCCAAAGTTATGCCAGTCATCCCAGCTGGCACGACGCCCCCCGCTGTTGCTGTATATCTTCTCCAGCGAAAGAGTTTGACTGTTTACCGGTCCAATGGGCTGGTTTGGAAACAGCCCCGGCCCTGCACTCAAATATCCGGTCTCGTGATCTCCCGTGACTATCAGCAGCGTATTGTTCCAGTTACTGCCATTTGAGGGGTCATTGATCCAGGCTATCACTGTCTGAATCGCCCCGTTGAAATCAATCATCTCCCCTACCGCGTAATCCATATTGTTCGCATGGCCCGCCCAGTCCACGGCACCACCCTCGATCATCAGAACAAATCCGTTCGGATTTTTGCCAAGCACTTTTAAGGCCGCTGCCGTGCTCTCAGAAAGCCTCGGGTTTTCGGCGTTATATCCCGAACCATCAGCATTACGGTACACCTGATCAAAAAGCCCCGTCAATTTCGTTACATATGGGTCCACGGCTGCCTGCATCAGGGCCGCTCCCGCATTCTGCCCTGTCTGACGCTCAACAAGATAATGCTTTGCCTTATCCCGCCCCGGATCTCCCAGCAAGCCTTTCTCTGCCCTCAGCTTCACCTTCTCTGCGGTACTGACAAAACTGTCCCTCCCATCTCCAATCAGAACATCCACTACCGGCAATGTGGGGCCATGCCCACCACCATAATAGAGCGCTGAAGGCGCCCCGGTTGTATTAGGGTATCCAAACAGACCTTCATCTGCTATGGCATAATAATTCGTGCGGCTGTCATTATGGGCCATCATGGCCCCAGGGGTTGCATCAGATACCGGTACGGTAGTTATGGACCCTACTGCCGCTCCGTATGCCTTTGCCATTTCTCCTATGTTCAAGAGGCGGTCAACACCACTGTAAGATACATTGATCCTGCTGTTTTGGGTCTTGATCCCTGTATAAAGCGCCGTTGCTGCGGCTGCACTGTCAGTGACACAGCTCGTTGCATAGCTGAAATTGCTCCATACCTGCCCTGTATTATAATCGCATCCATTGGGGTACGTCGTCATCCAGCGTTTTGTCCACTGGGGATCAGTTTGATACAGAGGAACTGATCCCGTATACATGTTTGCTGCATCGATCTTGGTCTGCCCCCAGCCATCGGCAATCATAAGGATGACATATTTCGCATAAGGCGCACTCTGGCCATATGCAGAGGTAATACCGAATATAAATAACAGGACGGGAAAAAATACACATAACGAAAAAGCAGCACAACGTATCCTTTGTGCTGCGGGATTCTTTTTATTCGAAATGTTGTTGATCACCGTTTACTCCCTCGCCTATCAGTCCTCATAAACCTCAAATGACGGGGTAAAGGAAAAATCATCACTGTTTATATCATCATTAGTGCATTGTACCGCAAGCACATTCGTGCCACTATGCAACATATCGGCAAAACCGCTGATATCCAGCAGTTCATCCACGGGTTCGCTGTTGCCGATTACCTCAATACCATTTATATAGGCAGCAAAGGGACCGTCGCACCTGACACGCAGGTTCATTGCCCTCACGTGTAAGGGGTCATTGATAGGAAATTCACGCCGGGCATACACTGTCTGATAGATCCCTTTCATATCATTCAGGGATGTGCTGAAATCAGCCGCTCCATATCCGAATCCGGTCCGCCCTTTCAGCCACCCTGTAGCATCATAACTCAGATAGTTCCATTTGGAAGGCGGTTCTTCTGTTCCCTTAAAGTACTGCCATTCATCCCCCTCAGAAATCGTTGCTGTTGATGCTCCCTCTGCGGCAGCAGCATACATCCAGCCTATACAGAGCAGCGCTGTAATGCAGAGAATGAACCACACGCCATGGGTCCTCTGACTCATATAATCTGTCTTTTCCTTCATGATAACGTGATGTATAGTTGACGCATCCCTACTGCCATAATGCTTCCCTTGATTGTCTTTCATAACCTCTCCGTGAAGTTAACCTTGTTTTATGATATAACGTACCTCTGATAATCCACAAGAGAAATTATAGCGTATCTTTCGGTGCACTGCTATCCATCTCAATGAATGCCAATAACTCATTGAATTCATTAGCAAATAAAACAAAAAACAAAATAATTAGATACGTGATAAAATTCACAATTCCTTTCATCCGCTCACAAGCTATTCACGATGATTGTTCATCAAAAAATCATTCTCTGCCTCTGGCCAGTATGTCCCTATCCCGTCATATGCAAGTACAGGACACTTTCATGCCGTTATTATCATNNATCCTTGTAAAAATTGGTCTTATTGTTAAAGAGTCTTTCCTTGAGGTATAATTTTTTACGACTTTGCATGGAGAAATGAAATTATGGTAATCGGATTTATAGGCGGCGGCAACATGGCAGAGGCCATTATAAAAGGTATCAGGAGCCAGGGATCAGGATTCGGGAGAGAAATATTTGTATCTGAGCCCGGAGAGGACAGAAGACAATATCTTGAGAAAACCTATACCATAAAAACGACTGCATCCAATAAACAAATAGTAACATCCTGCGATATAATAATCCTGGCTGTCAAACCGCAGACTATGGATACAGTTATTGAGGAGATTAGCGACGTGGTTACAGGTGACAAGACCATAGTCTCAATTGCAGCCGGCATCACCCTGACATATCTTGCGTCACGGCTAAAGACCAAAAAGTTAGTACGGGTCATGCCCAATACCCCGGCGCTTGTTCAGAAAGGTATGAGTGTGATGTCTCTGTGCGAATGTTTCTCTGACAGGGATATAAAAGTAGTAAGAGAAATCTTTATGGCAGTCGGAGAGGTCCTGACACTGCCTGAAAAATATATGAATGCGGTGACCGCTGTTTCCGGGAGCGGACCTGCGTTTATTGCATTTTTTATTGAGGCAACGATAGAAGGCGGCATAAAAGCAGGGCTTAATAAAGACGACGCTTTTACACTTGCCGTTCAGACGGCAGTCGGAACAGCGCAGTTGATTGACTCAGGCGTGAGTCCTTCAAAACTGAGAGAGATGGTCACGTCTCCAGGAGGTACTACGGCAGCGGGACTCCGGGCCTTTGAGGAAAAGGGGTTTAAAGATACCGTTTCATTCGCCATTGAAGCGGCAAAGAACAGGGCGGATGAATTGGGGCAAGGGAGGGGTTAGTGTTCATTTTTGGCAATCTGTTTCACGCAGTGGCATACATTCTTGATACGCTCTTATCAATTTATATGTGGATCATAATAATTTCCGCGCTCATAAGCTGGGTAAACCCTGACCCGTACAATCCAATTGTGCGGTTCCTGCATTCTGTCACTGATCCCGTATTAAGGCCAATCAGACGAAGGCTCGGCTTATCTATGGGAATTGATATCTCGCCGATGATAGTAATTCTTGTGATCATGTTTATTAAGTATTTCATCGTAGCATCCATATTTGATATGGGAGCACGAATGAAGTGACAAGAAGATACATAAGAAAACACGGTAATGTAAAACTGAACATAATAATGTATATAAATAACAGGGGGTAGTACATGAGAATTACACCGCTTGATATTCAGCAGAAACAGTTTGCAACACGATTCAGAGGCTTTGACATGGAGGAGGTCGATTCCTTTCTTGAACTCATAAGGGAGGAAATGGAGGAACTGCTCCGTGAAAATGCCAATTTGAGAGAAGAGGCAAGACGGTTTGAAAAACAGTTAAAGGAATATAAAAACATCGAGATTACGCTAAGAGACACCCTCGTAAAAACCCAGGAGATGGTGGAGGAATATAAATCCACGGCGGCAAAAGACGCCGAACTTGTCAAGAAAGAAGCTGAGTTAAAGGCTGAGGAGATTGTCAGAGGGGCACAGGAGAGGGTCGTGAAAATCCACGAAGACATAACCGACCTGAAAGGGATCAGGCGGCACTTTAAAGAAGAAGTCAGAAGACTTATCGAAAGCCATCTCGGCATGCTGGAGTTTGACAAGGAACGCGAGAAAGAAATCCCGGATGAAGTATAAAACGCTAAAAGGACTGCAGGATATCCTCCCCCCGGAGATCGCCGCCTGGCATCACATTGAAAATAAGGCAAGAGACATTTTCCGTAACTACGGCTATCAGGAAATCAGACTGCCCATCCTCGAAGCAACGGATGTTTTTATCAGAAGTATTGGCGAGACCTCGGATATCGTGGAGAAAGAGATGTATACATTCCAGGACAAAGGAGGCCGCAGCGTAACCCTCAGGCCCGAAGGCACCGCCTCCTTTGTACGGGCATATGTAGAGCACCATCTTTATAATGATCCCTCGCCCCAGAAATTCTACTATTTGGGGCCGATGTTCAGGTATGAAAGGCCGCAGGCCTTCAGGTACAGGCAGTTTTATCAGATCGGGGCCGAAGCCATGGGCATCGATGATCCCAAACTCGATGCGGAGATCATCGCGATGCTTTCAAAACTGCTACACAGTATCGGACTTGCCGGACTTAATTTTGAAGTCACTTCGATAGGATGCAAAAAATGCCGGCCTGACTACAGAACGGCGTTGAAAAGTTTTCTCGGCGGCAAATTAGACACATTCTGCGGTGACTGTCAAAGGAGATATGATGCAAATCCCTTGAGAATACTTGACTGCAAAGTTCCTTCATGTATTGAGTCGAGAAAAGGCTCACCGCCTGTACTGGATTATTTATGCGGTGAATGCAGGGACCATTTTGAAAGCCTGAGAGGTTATCTCGATGTACTGAACGTCCCGCATACGGTGAATCCCAATCTGGTCAGGGGACTTGACTACTATACCAAAACCGCTTTTGAAGTCAGCAGCGAAAATCTTGGCAGTCAGAGTGCAGTGGCCGCCGGAGGAAGATACGACAGCATGGTTGCCGAATTCGGCGGCCCCTCTACCCCCGGGATAGGCTTTGCGATGGGAATGGAAAGGATCATACCGCTAATTCAGGATTCCGTGAGTAAAGCCACAGGGCCCGACCTCCTTTTCTGCCCCCTGGGAGATAAAGCTTCTGAAAAGGCCTTTGTCCTGACCGAACAGTTACGTGCCATGGGAATATGGGGAGAAATGAATCATGAAAGTGCATCCATGCGCAGCCAGATGCGGAAGGCCAATCGTATCGGCGCAAAGAATGTTATTGTCCTCGGCGAAGATGAAATCGGGAAGGGGGAAATTACTATTAAAAACATGACTGATGGCAACAGCATAAAAAGCTCTCTGGTAGCCAGTGACATCTTTAAAATAATCAGTCAGCACAAATAACACGTCATTTTATTCACTCCATTGTCTTCTTATTTCAGGTTCATGAATTATCCCTGTGCATGATCAGCAATATAACTATTACTGCTGTCGCATGTTCAACATGATCCAGCTATATTGTATTGGCAGATACATTTCCCTATACTGTATTATATTAGTTAATAATGAGCGCGTTTATAAAACATTGCACCGGCGTTATCCTGGCAGGTGGCGAAAATACACGGATGCCTGTCCTTAAGGCTTTTATTGAGGTAGAAGGACAAAGGATCATAGAGAAAAACATCGGGACAATGAAAATGCTCTTTAAGGACCTCTGCATCGTCACCAATCAGCCAGGATCATATTCATATCTCGGCGTACCGATGCTGGGCGATGTGTATAATATTCGGGGTCCGATGACAGGGATATTGACCGCACTTCTTAATTCCCCGAATCCGCGGGTGTTCATATCGGCCTGTGACATGCCTTTTTTAAACAGGGATCTCATCGAATATATGGCTATAAAGGTCGCTGAAAAAGATGCGGTTGTCCCTGTGTTAGGAAGAAATCCTGAACCGCTTTTTGCATTTTATTCAAGGCATCTGTTAGGCCCTATGGAAAAAGCCGTCCAGACCGGCAGAAATAGTATGAGAGACTTTTTAAGAAATAAAAGAGTAAAATACATAACCATAGACGAAATAAAAAAGATAGATACCCGTGGGACATCGTTTGTAAATCTGAATTCTCCCGAAGATATTGAGCGGTATTTACGTAAGAAGGATATAATAAGATTCAAAAGAACAGTTAAGAGGGAGGTCACATGTTTGGATTAGGAGCGACTGAGTTAATTATTATTCTGGTAATAGTCCTGGTCCTTTTTGGAGGATCAAAACTGCCTGAGATAGGCAGGGGCATAGGGGAGGCCATAAAGAACTTCAAAAAGGCGACATCCGATAAGCCCGAGATTGATGTTACTCCCAAAGACAAATCCGGGGACCCGGGGACAAACAAGGAAAGCAAATCATAAGTGGAATTGCAGAAGGCCTTTGCTGAAATCAGCCTCAATGCCCTCTCGCACAATCTGAACGTTGTCAGGAAAAAAACAGGGAATATCAGCATTCTCGCTGTTATTAAGGCCAATGCCTATGGACATGGTGCAGTACACGTAGCCGACCATCTCATCAAAAGGGGTGTCTCACACCTCGGCGTAGCATATACGTATGAAGCCATAGCTCTCCGGGAAGCCGGAATAACCGCCCCTGTCCTTGTATTTTTCGACAGGGACAATATTGACGCCTGCCTTGAATACAATCTTACCCCCACAGTTTTTGATCTTGAGACAGCCAAGAAAGTCTCGACCGGAGCACACCGGCAGAATAAAAAGATACCGGTGCATGTAAAAGTCGATACCGGCATGGGCCGTATCGGGTTCGACCTCAGGAAGGCGCCTGAGGCGATAATAAAAATATCTTCCCTGAAAAACATAAAACTTCAGGGGCTGATGAGCCACTTTTCAGAGGCCGACCTTGAAGACAAGGATTTTGTCAATGCGCAGCTGAAACACTTTACCTCCCTCGTAAAAAAACTGAAACAGAATAAAATTTATTTCGAATTTATGCATATGGCCAACAGCGCAGCAGTATTAACGATGCCGGATGCGCACCTGAACATGGTGCGGCCCGGGATAATGCTTTACGGCTATAGTTGTTGTGACAGTGAAAAGTTAAGGCCCGTCATGAGTATTAAGAGCAGGATCGTCTTCCTGAAAAAAGTCCCTCCCGGAACACCCATAAGTTATAACAGGACCTTTGTCACAAAAAGAAGAAGCACAATAGCAACAATCCCGGTAGGGTACGCTGACGGATTTAACAGACAACTTTCAAACCAGGGGGAAGTACTCATCAGGGGCAGACGGGCGCCGGTAGTGGGCAGGGTCTGCATGGACACCACCATGGTCGATGTCACGGATATTCCGGGGGTGAATTATAATACTGAAGTTGTTCTGCTCGGCCGGCAGGGAAGGGAACAAATCACTGCCGATGATATAGCCAAAAAAACAGGGACTATCCCGTACGAGGTCCTCACGTCCGTTGGACAGAGGATAAAAAGGATTTACCGGTAGACGTATCTCCTCCCTGCTGTTATAAAGCCGAAGCAATATCTTTTTTGAGTTCTTTGATGAGGGTTATCTTTGTCCCGTGCTTTAGTTCTTCTACCCTGATGTCATCAATATACATCCTTATATGTCTCATGACACTGTCTGTAAATGTCAGATCACTCCGGGAAGTCAATATTTCCACAAAAAACAGATTATCTCTCAGTATGAATTTCAGGTGGTAATTTTCCCCTGAAGAGATGTTTTTCGTGAGCACCCCGGAGAACAGATCAATCAGGGAAACCTGTAATTGACCGGCGGCATCCGGTGGCATCTTGTAATACCTGGCAACCTGCTCAAGTGATTTGACGGCAACAAGCTCGGCCTTGGCGGTTGCAGGAATGACCAGGTCAAACGCAGGGGTCCTATCCAGCGTCACCGGCTGACGTTTGTCTCCGGTGAGCGCGTCTTTAATCCTGTTCCACGGTTCTCTGACAATCTCCTTGTGATAGAGACCCTTGATGAGATCAATTAGGATCAGGTCGTCGACCAGTTCAAGCGCACTGAATCCTGTCTCGACAATTCCTGCGGTGTGGAGGAGCCCAAGTAGGTAGTCAATGTCTTCCTGTTTAATAGAAAGGGCTTCAGAAAGGCTTGATACATCATCGGTGCCGTGTTCACACAGATTAAAAAGTAAATTAAGCGCCGGCTTTCTTAATTCAAAACGCTGGATATACGACTTTAATATTGATGTCCAGTATGTATAAATCTTGCCTTTTGTGATCTCCCGGATATATATCTCCCAAAAATCCTCCTGCGAGAAAGACCTTGCAGTCTGACGAGCCGCCTGTACAAAACTTTTAATATAAAATGGATTGCCGCCGAACATATCAAGCAGGACCGTCACATCGGCCTCACAACTCAAGGTGTACTTCTCACAGAGTGCCCTGAACAATCCTGAAGCGTCATGTCTGTTCAGCCCTTCCAGGTTGATGATTTCGAGGTGCTCACCAAAGGACGTCTCTTCGAAAAACATCTTATGAAGCTCTGCCTTGAATCCCCCGATAATATGAGGAGAAAACCGGTACTTTATCGGGTTCTCAAAAAGCATCCATAAATCCTTATCATAGCCGCGGTCACTGAGTTCAGACAATTTCCTTATCTTGTGGAAATCATCTAGTATCACAACAACCGGCATGCCCGTATACCGGTAACTGTAATAGGGGAGGGATATGACATAAGAAAATAATTTAAGGAGGTCGCCGTCCGCCCTTACCTGAGTGTAGTTGTTAATGATAATTGAGACCCACGGCGCCTCTGACTTTGCTGCAATATCCTTTAAATCTTCCAGAGAATAGATGCCTGTATGTATTAACGACGGGTCTTTCCTGATATACGCCAGATATTGAAGGATAAAACTGGAGATATAGTCCCTCGAAAAACTTTCCACTGAAGCGAACGCTGTTTTTATTGTATAGAAGAAAGGGACGGCATTGTGCTGGGCATTAAAAAGCTCACTATAGAGGTGCCGTAGGAGCTCTGTTTTGCCTATTCCCCTTTTTCCGAGGAGGATAATACTTCCTGCATCACCTGCACCTGCCTGTGACGCAGCATTGGCAAGAATATCAATCTCGCTGTTCCTTCCCAAAAAATGTTTTGAAGTAAATTCTTTTAAAGGCATATCATATCCATTACCTGAGCACTGCTCACGTATAATTGCCGGTTACTACAGATACACTACTCTGTTCCCTCCGCCCTTTTTGGCAAGATACAGGGCCTGATCGGTTTTTTCTATAAGGTCCATAATTGACGACGCATCATCAGGAAAGGTCGCCAGCCCCACGCTTACCGACAGAGGCATCTCAGCGTTGTGTCCGCGTAATGCCTTGTCAATTTTTTCCTTCAGCCTGTTGGAAATCTGAATGGCGTCGATCTTTGGCGTCTGCGGGAATATCGTTACAAATTCATCACCGCCGAACCTCGCGGCAATGTCTATGGTCCTGAGAGACGTCTCCATGACGTGTGCAAGGTTTTTCAAGAGATTGTCCCCGGCAATATGACCGAAGGTGTCATTGTACTCCTTGAACTTGTCCAGGTCCAGCATTATAAAACTGAACGGATGCTTATATCTGTTGTAACGCGTAATCTCCTCGGCAAGCCTCCGGTTGAGATAGCGGCGGTTATAAAGGCCTGTCAAATGGTCCGTTATGGAAAGTTTCTGCAACTTCTCGGTCTGCCTAAATAAAATGCTCCGCTCAATGGCAATCGCAACATTGCTTATGAAAGATTCAAGCAGGTTTAGATCCTCTGCATTAAATACGCCGCCTTTGATCTTATCGGACAAATTCAGCACCCCCGCCAGTCTGTCTTCGATCTTTATAGGAACACTCAAAAATGATTTTGTCCGATAGCGGGGCCTGTTCACCTTTCTGATCCTCGGGTCTTTTTCAATATCTTCCACGAGGAGGGCCCCTCCTCTTTCAATTACCATCCCGGAAATCCCTTCGGTTTTGTTAACCCTCATGTGTTCCTGGACCATATCATCGACACTTTTTCTGGCCTCGACAACGAGTTCGGATGTTTCGTGGTCTACTATCATCAGAGAACCCTGCTCTGCGTTAATCAGCTGCAGGGATTTCTCAAGCAGTGTGTTGAAAAGTTTTTCCTTGTCCAGGATGGAAACAATAGACTTTGTTATATCAGACAGAGAGGTCAATTTTTCATCTGTCTTACTCTTTTGGGCGACTGCCAGACGAAGGCTCTGGTTCTCAAGATTAAGCTGCACGTATTCCCTGAATGAATTTAAAATCTTCCTGTCTTCACGGGAGAATTCCCTGTCGAAGATTCCAATAACCGCATCAAGCTCCTCCCCGAGGAACAGAGGGAGAAAATATGCTGATTCCATTTCCCTTAATTGACCGGCAGCCAGCACTTCCACTGCGTCTTCAATAAAAACAGCCCCCCTGGTATTACGCATGTTATTGACTGAAGGATTATGTATATCAATGGTCAAGTCAGCGATGATATTCTTATATTTCCCTGCGCTGTATATTGTCTTATATACGGCTTCATCTTCACGTAACTGCATTACAGATGCTGATGCCTTTCCGAACACAAACTCAATTGCATCTATAATATATCTGTATAAAAGCTGCTGATTTTTTGATAAGGTCCCGAAGGCCTGGCTGTCAAAGAGAGACGTCATACGCAGAAGCCTTTCTTCAAGTTTGTATTTCGCCTCCATGGTGCTCAGCTGCCGCTCGATGGACAGATACATGTATTTTGAGATGTCCCGTACCGCATTTTTTTCAAGAAAATCAACCGGCTCGGTAATCGGCAGTTCGGGTAAATTATTGTCCCTTACTGTCTTAAGAAAATCCTGGAAGTCATCATATTCGGTAAACCCCACCCTTCCTACAATAAATACCTTCTCGTTAAATCTCTTCACAGGAAATGAAAAACATGTCAGCCCCGCCTGACATGTGAAGATGGTATGTCCCTCAGCCTTCATTACACTATGACAGGAGTTTGGACAGTCAAGGCTGTCTGACTGCACTGACCTGCTGTATTTGCAGATGGGATTTTCATTGACAAGGAAAAGCTCAATACCGTCCGGATTATAACCGCACAACTCTACAGCGAATGTATTAGCAAGCTCCTGAAAATACTCTGTCCACGTATTTGAAGACAAAAGCCCCTCAAACGTCAGATCATCATTATAATCGTCAGATGCTGAGGAATCCACATTATTATCGTTATCGTTCAAGGACATAGCTCTTTATCATTTGGATGTAATTTTAGCTAAGTACGCATAAAAAGGACTGGACAGTTGTTCCCTTCATACTTCTCCTGCAAGAATTCAGCCAAATTACTAACTCATTGAATTCATTACATTTTACTCATAATACGAGACTGTTCATGTAAATGAATCCGACAAATAATCATGGTTTAAATAAGTATTATCAAATTTACATTTTAAATTTAAATAGTTACACAGTGTTAAAACATATTACAATGCTGTCAGTGGTAATCCGTGGGAAGATCAGCCGCACTGGGAGAATAAAATATTGATTTCGAGGATAGCATTTTTTAAAAAAATTAATCAACGGCCCATCACATTATCTCATCTACTTACCGGTAAGCTTTAAAGGATCAAGCACCTTATTTGCATCTGAATTACCTAAAATCCCTTTTTCAACAGCGACCTGCTTTACGGATTTTCCTGATGTATATGCTTCCTTGGAAACTTCAGCAGCAGAAGAATATCCCACGATCGGATTCAGGGCAGTTGCCATGGCAAGCGTTGCGTCCGCATAATACTTACACTTTTGTGCATCTGCCTCTATGCCACTCACACATTTCTGTGTAAATACCGTAATACCATTTGACAAAATCTCAATAGAAAAAAGAATGTTGTGGGCGATCACCGGCATCATCACATTAAGTTCAAGCTGTGATGCCTGAACTGCGCAAGAGACTGCGGTATCATTTCCCATAACCTGAAAACAGACCATGTTCAGCATCTCCGCCATTACCGGATTCACCTTGCCTGGCATAATCGACGATCCGGGCTGGACCGCAGGCAGCCTGATCTCGGCAAAGCCGGTACGGGGGCCCGAACTGAGCAGACGAACATCATTCGCCAATTTCGTCATTGTAACCGCTACTCCCCTCAGCGCTGCGCTGAGCTCAAGGGCAGGGTAGACGTTCTGTATCCCCTCGAATAAATTCCTGCTGCCTTTAAAATTGATCCCGGTAATCTTTCTTATCTCATCGATCACACACTTTTTAAATCGGGGATGTGCGTTTATTCCGGTGCCAAGGGCATTGCCTCCAATGGGTATCTCCAGTAACGACTTCATGGCATTTTGCAGCCGGAGCAGATCTTTATTTACCGACTCCGCGTAACCACTGAACTCCTGTCCCAGCCTGACCGGTACCGCATCCTGCAAGTGTGTTCTGCCGGCCTTGACAATGTTACCGAACTCCCTTGATTTGGTAATGAGCGTACCCTTTAACGTCTTCAGTGCAGGGACCAGGTCATCCCTTACCGCCTCAACCGAGGACATGTAAAGAGAAGTAGGTATTGTATCATTTGTTGACTGAGCCATATTCACATGGTCATTCGGATGAACACGCCTGTAATCGCCTTTATCTCCACCAAGCAGCTCTATGGCCCTGTTTGCTATGACCTCGTTTGCATTCATATTCTGGGAGGTCCCGGCACCCGCCTGATAGACATCAACTACAAACTGGGCATCATGCGTTCCATTCATTACCTCCATGGAGGCCTTTTCAATGGCTTTACGCATTTTCCTGCTGAGGAGGCCAAGTGAACCATTTGCCCTTGCAGCAGCAAGTTTGATAGTCCCCTGTGCCTTAATGAACCGCCTGGGGAGCCTGAGACCGCTGACAGGAAAATTGTCCACTGCCCTTTTTGTCTGTGCTCCATAGTAAACGTCGTCCGGCAGGTTTACTCGTCCGAGAGTGTCTTTTTCAATCCTCAATTTTTCGATCTCCTCTCACATATAATTGACTTTTTATTATCTACAAAATACGATTTAGTTTACCACAACAAAGACTGTTATCGAAAATGAACTGTCCCGTCCGCAGAGCCCTCAGGTATCGCCCGTTTTGTATCGCGTTGGCATAAGATCTGTGGCCTCCTTAATCCCTTCTTTAATATGTACCGGGTACACAATTTAATTTTGACAGAGTGCCAATGGTTGCTTATAATGTTTTGATATGATTCCTGAATCTGAAATAGTCATCCGTCTGGTCCTCGGGGCGCTTATTGGCGGCATTATAGGCTTTGAGAGGGAGATCCATGGAAGGGCCGCGGGTTTCAGGACACAATTAATCGTTTGTGTTGCCGCCGTGCTTATCATGATTACCTCGGAGAATTATTATTTCCATATTCATACCCTTGATGCATCCCTGCGTATTGACCCGGCCAGGATCTCTGCCGGAGCGTTAATCGGTATTGGGTTCCTCGGGTCGGGCGTCATTATCAAGAGCGGCTACGCCGTTCGGGGTTTAACTACCGCGGCATCAATATGGATTGTTTCGGCCATCGGGCTGGCGATTGGCGGTGGTCTTTATTTCGAGGGACTGATAACTGCTGCAATCACCTTCATAGCTCTGATGGTACTGAGAATATTCGAAAAACGGATCAAGACCCTGCGTTTTAAAAAAATCACGATTTCCGCCCCTGCCGACACTGATGCAGAAGAAAAAATCATATCCGTGCTGTCAAATTTCAATTTTCGCATCCACTCTACCAACTATGAAAAAAACCGGGCGAACGGAGAGACCACCTATCACTTCACTGTTTCCACGCGAACGAAGCAAACCATTGGAAGACTATTTCAGGAATTGAGTTCACTGGATTTTATTACTACAATAAAGATCAGCGGCTGAATCAATAATCCCTTCACATACGTACGCCGTAGGAATTTCAGGAAATCAGAAGGATACGGATTTTAAGAGTTAAGGAGCTTGCCGTAAGGATACCGTCTCAAAAAGCCCATAAACTGCTCGATGGTATGAGATGGCTCTTTTGACTTTTTGTATACGAGGCAGAAATCTCTTACAAACTTCTCTTCCTTGAACACGGCTGACTTGAGGCTGCCGTATTTAATTTCCTTTTTGGCTGCCCAGCGTGAGAGTATCGTTGTGCCGAGTCCTTCTTCAACAGCCGCTTTTATGGCCTCTGTACTCCCCATAATAAGGGATATCTTTAAATTCTGCTGCGAGATGCCGTGTTTTGAAAGGTACTTTTCTATTGCCTGTCTGGTTCCGGATCCTTCCTCCCTGAAAATCAGAGGTTCCTTGGAAAGTTCCATAATAGACACGGTGGCTTTCTTGGCTAAATGATGATAAGGTGACATCAAGAGGACCATCTCATCGGGGATGAGCTTTTCCATAAGAAGCTTTTGTTTATTCACTTCTCCCTCGACAAGCCCCACATCAACGCTTCCCGAGTTCAGATAATCAATAACCTGTTTGGTATTGCCGACATGAAGATGAATCCCTACTTTCGGATACTTCCTCTTGAAATCAGCAACGACAGAGGGAAGGACATAATTGCCTATCGTTGAGCTTGCGCCTACCGATATCACCCCTTTCACAAGTCCGGTCACTCCGCCTATTTCTTTCTCAGCTGACGCATAGAGTGAATTAATCTCTTTCGCGTATTTATAAAGCATTTCGCCCGCTTTGGTCAGGGTAATGACGCAACCGGACCGATTGAAAAGCTTGGTCCCGTACATTTCTTCGAGTGCCTGAATCTGGAGACTAACGGCAGGTTGGGTAAGACGAATTATCTCGGATGCCCTTGAGAAACTCTTAGTTTCCGCTACGATGCAGAATACCTTTAATTTATGATCATCCATTGTGTCAGTAATTCTAACTTAGGAAATTATATAAAGTCAATCGTCAAAGTCTCCACTGGAAAGAGTATTAAGATGAGGATTATTCTTCTGAACACCGAAGCCATTCGTTAAAAGATAAACTTTCTTAATTTCAATATTATCAATATTGCCTTGCAGACAACGCTTTTTTTAATTTATAATGATAGGCGTTTTTATGTAATCCATTACCAAAGCTCTTGTGTAATACGTTCCCAAACGGTAAAATCACAACCTGCGGGTATCAAATAAATAAAAAGAAAGGAGGTTCGTATGAGATTTTTGCTGAGAATTTTTTTACTGATCACAGTCGCACTGATCCCTTGTGCGGCTGCCGGTGCAGGATCAGGCCCTCACGGCCCCACCCTCCCTCCGGAGCGAGCTGGAGAACTGATCTCCGACTATGATGAACTGGCGTCGAAGTTCGATTCCAAAGTATGCGCTGACTGCCACGAAGATGTCTATAACCAGTGGGCACATTCACCCAAAGCACATGCATTCAGCACCGAGCGTGTACTTCAGACCTGGAGGACCTTCATCAAACAGGGACTTGACAGGGAAAAGCATATGACGAGAATGGACATCAAGAGTCACTGCCTGTGGTGCCATGCACCTGTGATCAAGTATGCCACTGACGACCTTGTCGCTGAGATTATTGACACGATAGTGGCAGCAGTTGATGACCCTGATACAGGCAAGAGAGATGCGGCAAAGGGAAAACTCTCAAAACTCAACCTCGATTGTTATGGTTGCCATAATCTGTTTGCACTCCAGGACGGCTATTGGGGAAACAAGCCCGAAGTGGACGCAATTTACGGCCCTACCGGCAAAGTGGATCCTGCAAACCACGGTGAGAATGTTCCCTTTATTACCAAGACGATCAAGTCTGACTATCTCAGCTCAGTTAATTTCTGTGCCAGATGTCACCACGGCTGTCCGGACAGTGTCCCGTTCTGGCAGTGCAAAACGCTGTATACGAGCTACGTTGAAAACTACGCGCTGAAAGGCGGCAAGCAAACATGTCAGAACTGCCATATGCCCAAACCGGATGCAGATACCTGGGCGGACCATTCATTCCCCGGAGTTCATGACAAGAAATTCTTTGGCGATGCCATGGAAATTGCAATTGAAGCAGAATCAAGTCACTTCATTAATAACTACAAAAATGAACTCACGCCCACGCTGTGCATGAAGGTAAAGCTGACAAGCCGTTCCGGGCACGGCCTGCCAAACGGTTGAGTATACTTACCGAAAGCGGCACTGGAAGTGACCGTTACAGACGATAAAGGCAAGGTAATTCATACCGAAAGAAGGAAGTACGAAAACTGGAACCTCTGGTTTGAAGGAGGCAAAAAAGTTGAACTCAGACTGTGGGATATCACGGCAACAACAAGTGTAAACATGGGGCTTGAACCGGGAGAAACCAGTGAGGAAACGCATGTTCTCCTTGTTGATCAGGACACGAAGTCTGTCAACATCGATGTGAAATTTCTCTTTGAACCTGAACCGGATAAATGGGAAACCATCAAGACAGTAAACAAGACCGTAGAATTTCATAGTGCAGACAAATACTACGAAGAGTAAACAATCCTTTAAACCCCGTGCCGCAGCCCGGCACGGGGTTTTTCTTTTGCCTGCTGTCATCATCGGCCATTGATTCATCCTGACACCTGTTGCAAAACAGGCAATAAATATGTAAAATTACGTCTTGACTCTCAGGAGCATTTATTGCAGGCAATGATGAAAATAAATTACGTTCTGCTTTTACTTATAATAGTCATGTGTCTCGGCTGCACCGACAAAAACATTAAACCATCGGCAGATTCCCGGTCAGCGACCGAGGCGTTTAATATCATCGAGGCTGTCAGGACAGCGTATGAAGAAAAAGATAAGGCAGCACTGCAAAACCACATGGATTCCCTGCTTGCGGAACATACGATAAAGGGTCTGTTGTTTAAAAAGGCCGGATTAACGATCACTCCGAGGATGGTGACAATAACTGACGAGTCGATTAAGGTCAATGCTGTGTGGAGCGGATCCTGGTGGCTGACGAAAGACAAAAGCCTTGAAAACAGAGGGGTAGCTGATTTCGTATTCCATAAGGCATCGATGAAATTAATTAAAATAGACGGAGACAATCCTTTTATCGTCCCGTCAGAAGAAAACAGGCGAAATCCGCTTCCGGTCATGCAGAACTGATGACTAAAAGCTGGATACGTACACTTATGTTATTGCCGAAGTGGCGGAACTGGCAGNNCGCTAGGTTCAGGGTCTAGTGGGAGCAATCCTGTAGGGGTTCGAATCCCCTCTTCGGCACCACTTCTCTGTGTGCTGAACAGGCGATCATAATTTGACGCCGCCTTGTTTTTCTACGTCTTCTCCACATTCGATTTAAGTTTTTTATGAAATGCCAGAACTCTTTCCCTTAATTTATCTTTTGAAGGTTCCCCTTCTTCAATTAATGCAATAATACTGATCAGGTCCGAATCTATGTACTTGATCAAATCCTTCTTGTACTGCATATCCATTTCATATTCTTGAAGAATCATATTTACCTCTTTAATAAACGACCTTATATATATGTCATCATTTCTTCTCACATTAAGGCGTCTGTGATGTTCTCCTGATCTGATAAGCCTCATTTCGGTGTTCAGGCGTTCAAACGGGCCGATCAGTCGGTGTGAAAACAGCAGGGTCAGAACCACGATAATCAGCACATAACCGAGCATTACAATTATAAGCAGAGGGGTGCCGTTTCCTATTTTCTCGGCAAGTTCCTTGGCAAAATACGTAAAAAAAGCGGTTACGAGAAGCGACCAGAGGATGATAAGGGCAATCGATATGCGAAGTTCTTTGGAAATAAAATATTTTTGCCTTAATACCTTTTTTGACATGTATGGTATTCTATCATTTATACGGGAACTGTACAAATGCATTTTCAGGAGTCATTTTTTCGCTGAGTGCTGAAAGGTGATTGCTGACATCTTCAAGTAATCCATCGGACCTTTCACCGCCAGCCCCGGTTTGTTCAAGACATGACTGATGTAAAGAATGTGATATATTTTATGGCATGTAATATCTTACAGACCCTCGTCATTCATTAGGGCGTGAGACCAGAACAAGCAAAGGATGAAACATGATATCGTTTAAAATTATGAACGCAGATGGTATAGTTATTATCGAGCCCTCCGGCCGACTTGAACAAACTGATTTTGATCAGCTCACCAAAGGAATAGGTGCATACATCAATGAGAAAGGTTATGTGAACGGACTGATAATACACACCAAAAACTTTCCTGGATGGGAGAGTTTCAGGGGATTCATACATCATATGAAGTTCATAAAAGACCATCATAAAAAAATCAAAAAAGTAGCGGCAGTAACTGATGCAAAATTCATGTCAATTGCTCCAATGGTAGCTCATCACTTTGTGTCTGCTGACGTGAAGCATTTTGGCTATGCTGAGATGGATGCTGCAATGAAATGGATACATGAAAAAGACTAACCAGATGGACATGAACGAGTACCACCGGACACTTTTCAGATGAGCAGTGATGTATTATTAACATATCGATTTCGTGCTCTTTGAAGTCTTTCAGTGACTCCTGTCAGTCATCAGAGCGTTAAGTACAAAAGGAAAGGGGAAAAATAAAATGCCATATCACATTGATTACTGGAAAGATGAAAAGATTATAATGATCAGGGACACGGGAGAATCTACCTATAACGATTTCTTGGAGCAGAGCAAAGAAGCATTAGCGTTGGCAAGAAGCAAAAACGCTAGATTGTTCTTCTCGGATTGTATTCTTCTTGAAAACAAAGCAAGTATATTTGATATATACAATTTACCAAAGGTTTATGATGAAATAGGAGCATCGAGATTAAACAGACTGGCGCTTCTGATAAAAGCAGAATCTCCTGACGCAGCGGTCTTTCGATTTTACGAAACTGCCTGTCGGAATAGAGGATGGAATGTCAAAGTATTTACAAATTACGACGAAGCCATGGGATGGCTCAAGCAATAGCTTTTTGAATGATGAGATCGAGTCGGCACCTCATAATTCGTTGAAGAGGGAACAGGAGCCCTGCGTGACTTTTTTGAATTTGGATGTTTTTTCATTGTTACCCATATTTCAGTCTATTCATATTATTCAGGGCCCCTACACATGAAGTCTACGTTATGTGCAAAAAAGGAGAACCATTGCGTGACAAACCAGTAGCTGCGGGAAAGAGCAGCTTTGATTTAATAGATAGAGAAAAGACGTTTGCAATAATCGATGTAAAGCCTGGCTCAAGTTTTCTTGATTTGGCTTGTGGAGTCGGTAAGTACAGTATTGAAATAGCAAATAAAATTGGCGAAAAGGGTACCGTGCATGCGGTCGATCTTTGGGAAGAGGGAATTGGAGCCTTAACACAGGAAATCAAAGCAAAGAATATAAAGAACATCACGCCGATAGTCGCTGATATAAGCAAAAAGCTTCCACTTGAAGAAAGTTCAATTGATTCTTGCTTAATGGCAACTATTTTACATGACTTATCAAAAAGTGAGCAAACATCAACTATTCAGGAGGTCGCCAGTGTCGTAAAGCCAGGCGGCATGATAACCATTATAGAATTCAAGAAAATTGATAAAGGACCAGGTCCACCAATTGATATAAGAATGGAAGAAGAACAAATTGAGGCACTGGTCGCACCCTATGGATTTATAAAGGTTATGGGAAGCGAGATCGGGGCATTCACCTACTTGTTAAAATATAAAAAAGAGACCTTACGCAGGCGAACGATTGAATAAGAAGGTATTACTCTTTGCTCCTCAAGGATTTGAAGATATAGAACTTGCGGCGTTCACAGATATCCTCGGCTGGACACGGGTGNNGATGCGCCAGAAGTCCACACAGGATTTCATGATAACGTGATTCAGACATACTCAGATCAAAAACTGATGACCTTTCTCTCTATCGCCAGCTCGACAAAAAATTCCATCCCCTTAAGCTCGGCCGTCGGAATGAGATCATCCGGCGACAGTCCCCTGAATTCATAACAGGGCCTGCAGACATATATTTTCACCTTCTGATCCACAAGATAATCTATACTGCCGCTGACAGGAGGCGGCCCGATGGGGATAAGCTTGGGATACATGTTTTTATTTGCGAGAAATACCGCGTCATGGAAGAGAAACATGACCACGTCCAGTCCCTCCGCTTCCGACATCACTGCACACGTGCATGCAAGTCCTGCCCTTGTTGGATCGGTCGGGCCCCATGTGGTTTGAATAAGTATCTTGTCCATTTTTAGCTCCTTAATTCACCTAAAAAATAATATTGCACTTCTCCCGTAAAAAGAAGTGCAATGATGGTGGGGAACAATGTAAAAAGATGTAATCAGGCCTCGGCTACCGCTTCTCTTTCTTCTTTGGCCTTCGCGAGCGCAGCCTGTTTTGCCTCATATGCCGCAAGGACATTCGCATAATTAAAGGTACCTGTGATCGCGGCCTTGGGGCATTTGGAAGCGCAGATGCCGCATCCTATACATTTGTCCTGGTTTATGACATGCCGCTGCTTCAGCTCACCTGATGCCGCATAGACCGGACATATCTTGGCGCACGCATGACAGCCTATGCACTTTTCAGTAACAAACGCCTTTGGCCTCTTTGGAATATAATCCATGATCGCATTCGTCGGGCATTTCGTTGTGCAGAGACCGCAGACTCTGCATTTATCAAGATCGATCCTCGAGAGATAGTGAGTGACCTTTGCCGCATTGTATGGACATACTTTTACACACAGCCCGCAAGCGATACATCCAAGCTGGCAGTTCTTTTTGGTGACAGGCCCCTTGTCTTTTGAATGACACCTGACAAGTACCTCTTTGGCCATCGGTAAAATTTCTATCACTTTCGTAGGACAGGTCTGGGCACACACTCCGCAGGCCGTGCATTTTGCCGGGTCTATTACAGGAAGGTTTTCTTCACTCATGGTAATGGCGCCGAACGGACAGGCGCGCGAGCATGAGCCATAGCCGAGGCATCCATAGATGCATGCCTTGTCGCCTCCACTTGCGAGTATGGCGGCCTTGCAGTCTTTAATCCCCTCGTATTTGAATCTACGGACTGATTTTGAACATCCCCCCTGGCAGAACACCCTCGCGATCCTCGGCTCTGTTTTTTCAGCTACCTTGCCAGTAATTCTGGCAACTGCTTCAGCACTTGCTGCGCCGCCGGGGGTACACAAATTAGGTTTTACATCAGGATTTGAGACAACCGCCTCCGCATACTGGCGGCAGCCCGGATATCCGCAGGCACCGCAGTGGGCATGCGCGAGAACTTCAGAAACCTGCTCCACCCTTGGGTCCTCTTTTACTGCATACTTTTTAGCCGCATACGCAAGGCCCATACCGAACACAGCACTGATCCCCAGTAAAAATACCGCGGTAAATTTCAAAAGTTCCACAAGATCAACTGATTCCCTGACCTCTACTCCCCCGCCAACGCCTGCGTACAGCAGAGACGTACAGAAGAACAGCAGTGCTGCAGTCAATAAGGAAATCTTTATTTTCATCCTGTCATTCAAGTCAGCCATGGTATACCTTCTCTAATATAATTTTTTTCTATAATGAAATGATAGCCTGTCATCTGTTATGCTCAGGCTGACTGCTGTACGCTTCAGCTCTCACAATGTAATCAACCCTGAAAAACCTGTAAACGCGAGCGCAATAAGGCCCGCAAGGATAAACGATATCGGCAGACCCCTGAACGGGCGTGGAACATCGGCCACCTCGAGCTTCTCCCGAATACTCGCCATAATAATAAGAGCAAGCCCAAAGCCAATTCCGGAACCGAGGGCAAAGGCCATGCTTTCAAAAAAATTATAATGCTCTCCGGCATTTTTCAGGGGGACTGCAATTATAATACAGTTCGTGGTAATCAGCGCCAGATAGACGCCGAGCTTGTAATACATAGTAGGGCTGACTTTCTTCATAATCGTATCTGCTGACTGCACGAACGCGGCAACAATACCAATAAATATAATGATCTTCAGGAACGTCAGTTGCAGAGGTATCATTATGAACTGGTATACAACCCAGCTCAAGGCCGCGCTGACTACCATCACCATGGTAAAGGTAATGCTCATTCCTACCGCCGTCTCCATCTTTTTGGACACACCAAAGAATATACAGAGTCCAAGAAACATGGTGAAGACAAAGTTATTGATTAAAGCCGATGAAACAATTAATTGGAAAAGTTTGACGAAATCAATATTCATGTTCTTTCCTCTTTATAAATGTTAGACTCCTGATGCCCCTTTACCGCCAAAGAATCGCATATCGATCCAGTTAAAAAATCCCATAAGCAGGCCCACTGCCAGAAAGCCTCCTGCCGGCAGTATCATGATAAGCAGCGGGCTCCCCGAGACAATAGGGTATCCGAACAGCGCGCCTTTGCCCAACAGTTCCCTGAAAAAACTGATTACTACCATGGCCAGCAAAAAGCCTATTCCCATACCCAAACCGTCACACATCGAGGAGAAGACCTTGTTTTTGCTTGCAAAGACCTCCGCCCTCGCAAATATCGATGCGAATGCAACGATGATCTGTATATAAAGACCTATCTCCTTATATATGGGCCTTGCGTAGGTTGCCATCAGCAGGTCTATGATCGTGACATATCCCGCAATGACAAGCATGAAAATGGGGATGCGGATTTTAGGGTTAATAAACTTTCTCATTGCCGAGATAGTCACGTTTACCATTGTCTGAACAAACACGACCGATATTCCCAGGGCTACGCCGTTTTTCATGCCGTTTGTCACGGCAATCGACGGACACAGGCTGATTGCCATACGGAATATCGTGTTTTCACCGAACATTCCGTTTTTAATCAATTCAATGTTGGTTTTCGGTTTTAGGCTCATCCCTGCACCTCTTTGGATAATTTCTCCTTCAATAATTTAACGCCGTTTCTGACTCCATCCTCTGTCACGGCGCGGCTGGATATTGTCGCGCCTGTGATGGCCTGTATTTTGTCCGGGGTTTCCCCTTTTATCACCACAAGAGTATCAACCGTCTTCCCTTCGAACTGGTTCAGGAAATAGTCCTTTTGTATCTCATCTCCCAGACCGGGAGTTTCTCCGTGAGCCAATATGCTGATCTTTTTTAATATGAAATTCTTGTCGACCGATGCAAGGATATGGATATAACTCGAGTAACCCTTCCCATATCCTTCTACAATATAACCAATGTCCTGGGGGTCCACACATTCCTTGTCTTCCTTCACCTTGCCGGTCTTTTCATCTGTTACACTTACCGTCTTTAATTCTCCGCATTTCCGCGCCGCATAATACTCCGAGTGCTTCTCATGAGGCTCCCACGCCCCCAGGCTTGCGATCTTGTCCGCTTCGGGCATCATAAGCTTAAGCGCTGCCTCTTTTTCCTCTTTGGCCTTAATAAACATAATGGGAGACGTCTTTGCATATACAAATGCCATTATCAGGCCGCCGACCACATATATGACAACGAGGTTAATCGTTATTTTTACCATGTCCTTCCCTGTCATTTCTTCTGCTCCTTGACTGCTCCGAACTTCTTGGATTTGACGCCTCTGTCGATTAATGGCGCAAAACAGTTCATGAGCAGTATCGCGAACATAACGCCTTCAGGAAACCCTCCCTTGAGCCTTATCATCATAGTTATCGCGCCGCATCCTATCCCGAATATTATCTGCCCTTTTCTGATTGAGGGACATGTCACATAATCAGTGGCCATAAAAAATGCGCCAAGTATCAGACCTCCGCTGAGAAGATGGATCAATGGATCTCCGGTGAAAAGTCCGCCCTGGCCGCCGAATGCCCACGCCATCACACCTACTGTAGCGACAAATGAAAAAGGGATATGCCACGTGATGTAGCCCCTGTAAAGGAGCAGGGCGGCTCCGATTAACAGGGCGATCACCGACGTCTCTCCAAGCGACCCTGCCCTGTTCCCCATGAGAAGGCTCATGTAAAGATCGGTCTTGTCGCCGAATATTTCTATGAGTTTTGACAGCCCCTCTTCCTTCAGGATACCCAGAGGAGTGGCCGTAGTCTTTGCATCCATTGCAATAAATTGCGCGGTAGGCTCAGACCAGACAGTCATCAGTTTGGGAAATGATATCAATAAAAACGCTCTGCCGATAAGAGCCGGGTTAAAGACGTTGTATCCTAACCCGCCGAAGAGCAGTTTGGTAATGACGATTGCTATTACAGAACCGATGATGGGAATGTAAAACGGAACACTCGGCGGAAGATTGAGTCCCAGCAGAAACCCGGTCAAGAATGCGCTTCCATCTCCGATGGTGCTCTTTTTCTTAAGACTGGTCTGATATATATGCTCTGCAAGAACAGCCGATAAAATGCAGAGACCCGTCACAAATGCTGCCAGAGGGCCAAAGTAGTATAACGACATTATGAAAGCAGGGAGCAGTGAGAGATTTACCGTCCACATGATACGGGCTACTGTTTCCTGGCCCCTGACGTGAGGACTTACCGAAACTATTAATTCATGTGCCTTTGCTTCAGTTGTCATTACATCCTCTCATTTATTGATTTTAACTCTACACTCCAAACTCTTAACTCTCTTTTACGGCTTCACCTGAGACTTGGCAAGTCTTATAAACTGGACCATGGGTCTCTTTGCCGGACAGACGTACGCACAGGAACCGCATTCAAAACAATCAAAGAGATTGTTTGCCTTTGCGTCTTCATAGAAACCCTTCTCAGAATAAATACTCAAAATCGAGGGATTAAGACCCATCGGGCAGACATCAATACAGCTACCGCATCTTATGCATGCCGAATATTGATCTGAGGAAACATATTCATCTTCGGCAAGGACCAGGATTCCCGATGTCCCTTTTACCACCGGCACATCAAGGGTCCACTGTGCAAACCCCATCATCGGTCCTCCGGATATGACCTTGACAGCGCCGTCAACCAGCCCGCCGCACTGTTCAATGACATCGGACATGAGAGTGCCTATCCTCACCATCATATTTTTGGGTTCTTTTATTCCGTTTCCCGTAACCGTGACAACCCTTTCTATAAGAGGCTTGCCGAAGCGTACAGCTTCATATACTGCAAGTGCCGTACCAACATTCTGCACTACCACGCCTACGTCCATAGGGAGGCCCTTACTGGGAACCTCCCTGCCCTTTATGGCCTTGATCAACATCTTTTCCGCCCCCTGGGGGTATTTTATCTCGAGAGACCAGATCTTGATATCCGGTTCTCCGGATACAGCAGATTTCATGGCTTCGATGGCATCTGGTTTATTTTCCTCGATCCCGATATGCCCCTCTTTTACGCCAAGGGACTTCATAATGATTTTTAACCCCTCAACAACTTCCCTTGGGTGTTCTACCATGAGCCTGTGATCTGCGGTCAGATATGGTTCACACTCGGCCCCGTTTATTATGACGGTATCTATGGTCTTTTCTTTCGGAGGAGAGAGTTTTACATTTGTCGGAAAGGCAGCCCCCCCCATTCCGACTATTCCCGCATCCTTTATCATGGCCTTGATCTCATCCGCGGAAAGATTCATATACTCAGGGTGTTCTTTGAATGATACAGACTCGTCCTTCCCGTCACTTTCAATAACAATAGACTGGACCATCCTACCCACTGAGGTCGGGAAATCAGATATAGCGGTTACCTTTCCCGAGATAGAGGAATGAACAGGAGAAGAGACAAAACCTGTTGTAGTTCCTATCACCTGCCCCCTCTTGACTTCATCACCGATGTTCACCTCAGGTTTCGCAGGGGCTCCTATGTGCTGGCTTAGCGGGACTACTATTCTTTGAGGCAGGTGTGCCTGAGTGACCGATTTACCCGCGGCTAATTCCTTGTGGTACTTAGGGTGAATCCCTCTTTCAAACGTAGCAGTTTTACTCATTACACTTTTCCTTCGGCATAAAAATTATAAAAAAGATGAGTCTTAAGTTTTGTTTATATACTTATAAGTTCTGCTTTTTGAAGAGAATCCGAATCAAACGTATATTGATAACATTTCCAAAAATGAAAGTCAAGGAAGAAATATTTAAATAAATATAATCATCAAAATATTTTATTCAGTTCAAGACAATACCCGCTCTTTTAATAAAATAATTTACATTTTTTTAAGGCTCTGTGTACATCCAGGAGACGCATGTCAGAATCATAGCATTTTTCTTGCCAGAGACTTTACATGGTACACACTGTGTGATAGACTACCTTATGATCAAAAGCAGATTATTCTGGGTTATATCTGCCATATTCATTGTTATAATTCTGATCATACTTAATTACAATGAAACCAGTGTAAAGATATTCCCGTTATTGCAGACTTCCTCTATGGAAAATCTGTACTTGAAGCATAAAGAAGGCAATGAGGTCAAATGGGAACTTTCCTCCGATAAGGCGATCCTGCCATTAGGAAATAAGGAGATATTTCTCGAGTCCTTAGTCCTTAAGATAAATCGAACACCGGAGATTTATCTTACCAGTGGAAGCGGCCTTTATGAAATTGAGCAGGGCAACGTCTCGCTCAACAAACCTGTGGAACTGAAAATCAGGGAAGCGAAATTTGCTACAGACTCCCTGAAGTGGAACAGCAAGGCAGAGTTAATAACTTCAGATGATGAAATCAGACTGAGCGGCAATAGTTTTCTGATTACAGGAACAGGCCTTTCAGCAAAAGTACAGGATCAGCAGGTAAGGATCATAAAAGATGTCAAGGCAATTTTTTATCGTTAATTTCATTGTATCGGCATTACTGGTACACGGTACCGTATCTGCCGCTACTCTCATAGACAAGAAGGAAAAGAATCCTATCATTATTACTTCTGAAACACTTACTGCAGACAATAAAAACAGCACCGCTGTATTTGAAGGGAACGTCGTTGCAAAAACTGATGATGTAACAATGTATTCAGATAAAATGACCGTCTTTTATGATAGCGCCAGCAATAAAGTCACCAAAATACATGCCTTTGGCCACGTAAAAGTACATAAAGAGGAAAGGGCCTTATTTTCAGACGAAGCCATGTATCTTGAAGAAGACGAAAAAATTATCTTTACGGGACATCCTAAAGCCGTGGATGGTGAAAATGTAATTTCGGGAACACAAATTATTTTTTATTTAAAAGACGACCGTGCTGAAGTCCAGGGCAGCAGAGTAATTTTACAGAATAAGCAGGGGCTTAACTGATGCACTCGGTAGAAGTAAGCAAGCTCAGAAAAAGTTACAACGATAAACACGTAGTTACAGACATCAGTCTGAATATCAATTCGGGGGAAATCGTGGGACTTCTCGGACCAAATGGGGCAGGAAAAACCACCACGTTTTATATGATCCTGGGTCTCATACATCCAGACTCCGGCGATATTTTTCTGGATGGTGAAAATCTGAACAATTCCCCGATGTATAAAAGAGCGAGAAAGGGGATTGGCTATCTGCCCCAGGAAGCCTCCATTTTCAGAAAACTGAAAGTTGAAGACAATATAAAAGCTGTTCTTGAAATAACGACCGCTGATAAAACTTCGAAGCAGGAAAAACTTGAAAGGATTATCCAGGAATTCAACCTTGCACCCATTGCAAAAAGATACGGGTATCATCTATCAGGCGGTGAACGGAGAAAAGTAGAGATCGCAAGGGCCTTAGCTGTCGATCCCGTATTTATACTCCTCGATGAGCCCTTTGCCGGTATAGACCCCCTCGCCGTGAACGAGTTAAAACATACACTGCGCCATCTGTCGGACAAAGGTATCGGACTTGTGATAACAGACCACAATGTGCGCGAGACCTTATCTATCACCGACAGGGCATATATAATAAGTGACGGATGTATTCTGGCGCACGGGGTACCGTCTGAACTTATTGCAAATGAATTAGTCAAAAAAAGTTATCTGGGAGAAGATTTCAGACTATAATGGCACAGGAACAGAGACTAGAGCTCAGACTATCACAGAAATTAATCCTGACCCCTCAGCTTCAGCAGTCGATCAGGCTTTTGCAACTGCCTCTGCTGGAACTTACTCAAGACATCAATCAGGAACTCATGAATAACCCTCTGCTTGAAGAAAATGTCGAGCGGGAGACCGAGGCCAGAAATGATCAGCCCGGAACGACCTCGGAGGAAGAAACGTTTCGTGAGCCTTCTGACGATGCAGAAGCCCCCCTCGAAAAAATATTCGGCTTCACCACCGACAGTTACTTTGAAGAAAGAGAAAGCGACGGAAGGGATTTCGGATATTTCAGCGACGGCGCGGAAGAAATGAGCTCTCCTTTCGAGCGCAACAGAAGCAAAACCGACCTGTACGAGCACCTCCTCTGGCAGTTAAGACTTTCCTCCGCATCCGGACCTGTCGGCAAAACTGCCGAGATTATCATAAACAACCTGAACGATTACGGCTATCTGCAAGCCTCTCTCGAAGAAATAGCAGGGATGGCGGACACAGATCTGGCAGTTGTTGAGGAAGCCCTTAAATTCGTTCAGGGGCTCGATCCCTCCGGAGTCGGTGCCAGAAATCTCCAGGAGTGCCTTCTTTTACAGCTGCCTCCCCTGAACCTTACCGGGACGCTCGTAGAACATATTCTGACCGAAGGTTTCTCCGAGCTTGAAGGAAAAAAATACAAGCAGCTCGCCGTTAAACTGAAGGTAACCATCGATGACATTTTCGCGGCGGTCAAGATCATTGAGGGCCTTGAACCCAGACCAGGGAGGAACTATTCAAGCGACGAACCTGTCCACATAATCCCTGATGTGTATGTGGAAGAGTCGGACGGCAAATTCATCATCACCTTAAATGAAGAGGGCATTCCAAAACTCAGGCTGTCAAATTACTACAGGAGACTTCTGGCAAATAAGAAAACTCTGGGCCCGGAGGAAAAACTGTTCCTTGAGGAAAAATTGCGCTCAGCCATATGGCTGTTGAGAAGCCTGGACCAGAGGAACAAAACAATCTACAGAGTAACTGAAAGCATTCTGAAGTTTCAGGAAGACTTCTTCAGAAAGGGGCATAAATATCTCAAGCCCCTGAATCTCAGAGACGTCGCAGAAGATCTGGGCATGCACGAAAGCACGATAAGCAGGGTCACCTCCAATAAGTATATCCAATGCCCGCAAGGACTCCTGAACTTCAGACATTTTTTCAGTAACGCAGTAGCGTCTGAAGGAGGTGATATGTCATCGTCGACGGTGAAAGATATTATCAAGCAGATTATCGCCGATGAAAATCCATTGGAGCCTCTGAATGACCAGAAAGTAGTCGAGATGCTGAAAAACAGGGGGATCAGTGTTGCTCGCAGAACAGCGGCAAAGTACCGGGAAGAACTCAAAATACCGTCTCATTTAAAACGTAAAAAATGGTTCTAAGATAATCATCCGGTTACGAGGTTAGTTAACACGGGCAGAAAAAGGAGCACATAATTCAGGATATCTGTACCTGATTCTGTATCACCGTATCATCATAAGATGCAATGCAAACAATAATCGTACATATGCTATGTGAAATTAAATCCAATATTCCGGCTATCAGTACCTTACAAGGAGGATCAAATGAACATAATCATTAATTGCAGACATATGGACCTCACAAAAAACCTCAAGGATTATGCTGAGGAAAAGATCGGCAAGTTTAAAAAATATCTCGGTAATGTATCAGAAGCAACCATTACTCTGAGCGTTGAAAAATACAGGCATAAGGCCGAAGTGCTCCTGAAAGTAAACGGTTCATTCATACAGGCGGTAAGCACCACAGCAGAAATGTATTCATCTATTGATGATGTAGTGGAAAAACTTGCCAGGCAGGTTAAAAAATTTAAAGACAAGACCGTATCCCTCAGAAAAAACAAGGGGAAATCTGCATCCCCTCCGGAAACAGTAGATACCCTGCCAACGATCATAAAGAACAAGTCCTATAATATAAAACCAATGAGCGTTGAAGAGGCCGCTATGCAGATGGACCTGCTGGATAAAGATTTTTTTGTATTCACGAACGCATCCTCGGGAAATATCAATGTACTGCATAAAAGAAACGACGGGAACTTCGGGCTTATCGAACCGATAAAGTGAAAAGACAGAAAAAATATCAGGTTCATACTATAATCCTTACGGGTCTCTCGGGGTCGGGAAAAACGGTCGCACTTAATGCCTTTGAAGACAGCGGTTTCTTCTGTGTAGACAATCTTCCCCTGAAGCTTATCGAGACCTTTGTCAATTTAAGCAGCAAAACGCCTACCATATCAAAGATTGCGATCGGGATCGATATCAGAGAAAAAAATTTCCTGACTGACTTCTCTGATGCTGTTTCATCCTTAAGAGAAAAACACAAACTGGAAATCATATTCCTTGAGGCCTCAGATGAAGCCCTCATCAGACGCTTCAAGGAAACGAGGAGACCCCATCCGCTTGCTCGTAAAGACCTCAGGAAGGCCATTCAGACAGAGACGAAACTTCTCACGTCTATACGCCAGGAAGCGAACACCATAATAGATACATCCGCGCTGACTCCCCATCAGTTGCGAAAATTCATCACGGAATTATACCTTAAGAAAGGCCCCAAAAAGATGACCGTCAGCCTTGTATCTTTCGGGTATAAATATGGTATTCCACCGGAAGCAGACCTGCTTTTTGACGTACGGTTCCTGCCGAACCCTTATTTCATTGAAAAGCTAAAACCCTTTCCCGGGACTTCCTCCCCTGTAAAGAAATTTGTGCTGACGCACAGTGCCACAAGAGAATTCCTGGATAAACTCTATCCTCTTCTTAATTATATTATCCCGCTGTACTCACAGGAGGGGAGGAGCTATCTCACCGTTGGTATCGGATGCACCGGGGGAAGACACCGATCCCCTGCAATCGTCCAGGAAATCGAAAATAATTTAAGAAAGAAGAAAATAAAAACGACGATAACTCACAGGGATATTGATCGTGCGTCTTCTTAAACAGAGTTAGAGTGTTCCGGGACAAAACTGCAAGTGTTTTTTGTATACTCGACGGTATCTATTTGATCTTCCGTCTTTGCGTGAGTTTCCGATAATGATAATTATTGTGTCTGCCATAACGTCACAGAGTCATATATGAATACACGAACAAAAGGCCCGTTAAACATCATTTACCTTGACCACAATGCCTCGACCCCTTTGTCCTCCGAAGTCGCGGATACAATGGCCGAATGCCTCAGATCCAACTTCGGCAATCCGTCAAGCATGCATCCGTATGGAGACGCAGCACGGACGGCCGTTGCACATGCAAGGAAACAGGTTGCCGCCTTGATTCACGCGCGCCCTGATGAAATCATATTCACATCCGGCGGCACAGAGGCGAATAATCTGGCTATCCTTGGAACAGCGCTGCGATTCAAATCAGGTCACATAATCTCCTCCTGCATTGAACACCCTTCTGTAATGAAGCCTTTGAAATATCTTGAAGGTCGGGGCTTTACCACTACATATCTTCCAGCCGATACATACGGCGTTGTTGATCCAGATGTTCTCAGAGGGCATATAAGAAAAAACACAATTTTAATAACCATCATGCATTCCAATAACGAAACAGGTTCCATCCAGCCGATCTCCTTGATAGGACAAATCGCACACGATAAAGGGATAGTATTTCATTGTGATGCTGCACAATCTGCCGGGAAAGTACCTGTGAATGTCCGGAGACTGAACGTCGATCTTTTAACAATCGTCTCCCATAAATTTTACGGCCCAAAAGGAGTAGGCGCGCTTTTCATACGGCGCGGTGTTGAACTTAAGCCAATCATGTATGGGGCTTCTCATGAGCAGGGATTAAGGCCGGGAACGGAAAATGTATGCTCGATAGCGGGCCTCGGCAAGGCAGCGCAACTCGCGAAACAGGAAATGAGCGCAAGGGTAAAGGGCATGAGGAAACTGTCACAGGTCTTGTATGACAGGCTCCTGCAGGAAATCCCCGGCATGACACTGAACGGACATCCGTTCAAGCGGCTGCCCAATACGTTAAACCTTTCCTTCCCTCACGTGTATGGTTCAGATTTGCTGGAAAAGCTTAAAAACAGGATTGCCGCATCAACCGGCTCAGCCTGCCACGAAGGCAAGCAAAACCCCTCTCCTGTGCTGAAGGCCATGGGATTAAATGATGAGGAGGCCCTTTCCGCTGTGAGGTTAAGCCTCGGAAGGAGCACGACAAACGCTCAAATAAGAAGCGCGGTAAAGGCTATTGCAGATGCTTACAGAAATCTCTGAGGTCCTTGTCTTTCACAGGACCGTAGACAGTCAACGCAAAAGAGTCATCACCTGTCAGCATGTCAGCAAGGTCCTTTACCTTATCAAGGGTAACTGATTCGACCATCCGGATTATTTCATCAGATGAATAATACTTCCCGTAATATATTTCCTGTTTGGCGATGTTCGTCATTTTGTTGCTCGTTGATTCAAGGGCAAGCAGAAGATTGCCCTTGACCTGGGCCTTGGCCCTCTGAAGTTCTTCAGCCGTCACTGAACGCGACAGGTTCCGTATTTCATCGACCGTTATGTTAATAACCTCATCAACATGTTTTTTATCGGTCCCCGCATACACGGCCCACAACCCTGTATCAACATACGCGACATGATACGAGTAAATCGAATATACCAGCCCCCTCAGTTCCCTCACATTCTGAAAGAGCCTTGAGCTGATGCCCGAACCCAGTATGGTATTAAGCAGGTGCATGGAATACCTGTCCTCACTGCTGTACGGGAGGCCCTTAAGTCCGAGACAGATATGCGCTTCCGACAGGTCTTTAGAGACTATATTTGTTTTATTTGTAAAGACAGGGACAAGGGCGTGTTTCTTTACTCCCTTTCTATCAAGGCTGCCTATAGTTTTGTTCAGACCCTCAATCAGCTGTCCCTCGATGAAATTACCGCTGCAGGATATGATAATATTTTCAGCGCCGTAATATTTATTTATGTAATCAAGCAGATCATTTCTCGTAAAGGAACTGATGGTTTCCATCCCGCCAAGGACTGTCTGCCCGAGGCCTTTGTCACCCCATATATGCTTGCTGAATAGTTCGTGCACGTAATCAGAAGGGCTGTCTTCAATCATTTTAATCTCTTCAAACACAATGTTCTTTTCTTTTTCAATGTCGGTATCGGGAAAAGTCGAATTCAGGAATATGTCCGATAAAAGATCGAGTGCGGGCCCCATATATTCAGCAAGCACTTTCACATAAAACACAGTGTACTCAGTTGATGTATACGCATTTATTTCCCCGCCCAGCGAATCTATTTCTACTGCGATGTCCTGTGCCGTGCGGCTCTGGGTCCCCTTGAAAAACATGTGCTCAAGGAAATGTGAAATGCCGTTTTTGTCCGCGCTTTCATAACGGGAACCGATCTTTATCCATACACCAATGCACACGGAATGAATTTCACGCGCGGCTTCCATAAGGACCGGGATATTGTTGCCAAGTTTTATTTTTTTAAACATGTATGTCTCTCAGATAAACATGCAGGCAGCAGTGAGCAGGCAGGGACATATACCCCTGCTGCCGGCTGCCAATTTTCTTCTCTCTGGATTTAGTGATATGTAGATTGATGGTACTTATAGAGGGTTGAAACTTCTCATGCAACAATATTCAATGCCTGCTGTGTATGTGCTGAATACCGTCTCCGAATTTCGATCAGGCTTCCTGCTCCTTCATGGCCTCTTTTCTGCTGAGACGAATTCTGCCCATCTTGTCAATCTCTATAACTTTAACAGGCACGCCTTCTTCCCCCTCTTTGAGAACATCTTCAACCTTTGCGACCCTTTTGTCTGAAATCTGAGATATATGCAGTAATCCTTCAGTACCAGGCAAGATCTCTACAAATGCACCAAAATCTACGACTCTCTTTACCTTTCCGATATAAATCTTTCCAAGCTCGGCCTCAGCGATAATCCCTTCAATGATACTTATCGCCTTTTGTGCAGATTCCTCATCGATAGACGCGATATTTATGTTTCCCGAATCATCAATGTCTATCTTCACCCCGGTCTGCTCAACTATGCCTCTGATTACCTTGCCGCCGGTACCGATGACTTCCCTGATCTTTTCCGGCTTTATTTTCATGGTAAATATTCTGGGGGCATGGGCTGCGAGATGGTCTCTCGGCGCAGCAAGGATGTCCTTCATTTTCCCCAGTATATGCAGCCTTCCCTTTTTTGCCTGCTCAAGGGCGTTTGCCATGATGTCCCTGCTCACGCCGCTTATCTTTACATCCATCTGGAACGCGGTAATGCCGTCTTCCGTACCCGTGACCTTAAAATCCATATCCCCGAGGTGATCCTCAAGGCCGAGGATGTCCGTCAGTACCACTGTCCTTTCACCTTCCTTTATGAGTCCCATGGCGATGCCCGCAACAGGCGACTTTATGGGAACGCCTGCGTCCATCAGGGCAAGTGTTCCGCCGCACACCGTGGCCATTGACGATGAACCGTTTGATTCAAGGATATCAGAGACTATTCTGATGGTATACGGGAAATCAGACTTGGGGGGAAGGACCTGCTTCAGCGCCCTTTCAGCGAGCATGCCGTGCCCAATCTCCCTCCGGCCGGCAGAACGCAGGAACTTTACCTCTCCCACACTGAACGGCGGGAAGTTATAGTGAAGCATAAAGGCCTTCTTTGACTCCCCTTCAAGGGCATCGATCCTCTGTTCGTCCTCGGACGTGCCGAGCGTGACAACGGCAAGGGCCTGGGTCTCTCCCCTTACAAACAGGGCTGAGCCATGGGCCCGCGGTAGAATCCCGACATCGGCGCTTATCTTTCGCACCTCGTCAGCCTTACGGCCGTCGGCTCTGATCCCCTGATCCAGGATCATGTTCCTTACAAGGTCTTTTTCCATTTTATTGAAGAAAAAAGCTATGTCCTTTGAAACGTCCTTTTCCCCGGTATTGAGTTCCGTTACCACATCTTTGAGAATATTATTCAGGGTATCCTGCCTCAGCAATTTATCGGGAATGACAATCGCCTGTTTTATCTTTTCCAGGGAAATGGCGGATACCGCCCTCATTAGCTCCTCGTTTAACTGCGGAGGAGTCACAGGTCTTTTGGGTTTACCAATTAAAGAGACTAACTGCTTCTGGAGATTCACAACATTTTTAATTTCCTGATGCGCGATATCAAGGGCCTCAAGCAGAACGGATTCCGTAATCTCAAGCCCCCCGCCTTCAACCATCAATACCGCATCCTCCGTACCCGCAACAACGAGCGTGAAATCACATGCATCCATCTCCTGCAGGTCGGGGTTGACAACAAAAGAGTCTTTTAATATGCCCATTCGTACGGCGCCGACAGGGCCTTCAAACGGGATATCAGATATGCAGAGTGCTGCAGACACCCCGATGATTCCAAGGATGTCTGAAATATTTTCATTGCCGAACGATAGTACGGATATGATCCCCTGCGTCTCCGAATAAAAACCGTCAGGGAAAATAGGTCGTATCGGTCTGTCAATCAGTCGGGAGGTAAGGACTTCTTTTTCACTCGGTCTCCCCTCCCTTTTGAAAAAACCCCCTGGAATTTTTCCGGCTGCGTATGCCTTTTCCTGATAATCTACTGTGAGGGGGAAAAAATCAACATCTGCTTTTGCTTCTTTTTTGGCAACGGCTGTTGCCAGTATGACTGTATCGCCATATCTGGCGATTATTGATCCATCAGCCTGTTTTGCAAATCGTCCTGTTTCAAGATAAAGCGGTTTTCCTTTAAGGTCAAGTTCAACATTTGTCATTCATTTCTACTTTCTTAATCCAAGCTGTTTTACAAGCTTATCATACCGTACCTTGTCAGTTGCCTTCAGGTAACTCAGGAGCTTGCGTCTCTGTCCCACCAGTTTCAGAAGTCCTCTGCGGGAGTGATGATCTTTCTTATGAGTCTGAAAATGCAGGTTAAGATCATTCAGTCTCTCGCTTATAAGGGCTATCTGTACTTCAGGGGACCCCGTATCTCCGTCATGAAGCTTGTACTGTCCAATTATGTTTTCTTTCTTTTCTTTTTCTAACGCCATAACATCACCTTTCTTTTATTAAAGAGATAAATTCTAACACAAGTTAAATTCTTAAGTAAAGATATCAGACCCTATCTTTGATTAGGCATTCTGGGATTGCCTGATATTTATTATTATAAGTAATTATATCAAAAAAACATAGACACCGTACTCGCAAATAACGGGGCAGCCGCAAATATACTATTCCTGATATTCATGCCTATTCATTCCTGTTTTTTTAACTTCCCTGGTTTCTTCAGATACAGCCAGGCAGAAACAAGTGCCAAAGAAATTGTCATCATGAAGACCGTCCGGGGAGACAGGTCAATATATACAATCTTCTCTACGTAATACGCGATAAATCCATCGTAATACCTCTGAGAGGAATCGTGCATGCTCCTCAGCCACGCTTCAAGATACGTCAGCGGGCAGTACCACCCGATAGTCTGTATGAGTATGGCAAAGATAATCCCCCCGATATGAATTTTTTTTATCCGGAGCGATCTCCTGCCCCACAACGCGCCGAATATTAAAAAAACAATCCAGAGGAAATGAATGCAGACTATGATGTCAGCCGCTATTATATAGAACACAATACACGCAACCCCCAATGCAGGGACCGGGGCCCCCTGCCCTACCTGAACGGGAGATGAACATCCTTCACCTTGCAAAAACTCTTTCGGTGTATAGGACACGGCCCGTGTGCACGTATACTTTCAATATGTTCCCTCGTACCGTACCCTTTATGTCTTTTAAAGTTATATTCAGGATACCTGTTATGGTAGTCACGCATAATCTCATCTCTGACGACCTTGGCGATAATGGAAGCGGCAGCAATGGCCGCACTTACAGACTCTCCCCTGACAAATGACTGCTGGTGAAGATGAACATCGGGAAGCCTGACCGCATCTATGAGCAGGAGGTCCGGCTGTATTCCAAGGTCATTCACGGCTATTTTCATCGCCAGTTTTGTAGACTGAAGAATATTAATCCTGTCAATGATGTCCGCGTCCACAATACCGACGCCGACTGAATCAGCTGTGCTGACAATCTCCCAGAACAATCGTTTACGGTCTTTTTCAGCAGTCTGTTTTGAATCCCTGAGTCCTCTGATAACAAGCCCTGAAGGGAGAATGACCGCTGCAGCAACAACGGGTCCGGCTAACGGTCCCCTGCCAGCCTCATCGATACCTGCAATGAATGGATACTCCTTCCGAAATGTTTCATCATGTAAAAAAATAGGAGAGATGATTGGATCTGAAGAAGGTTCTTTTGACGTGATTCCCATCCGTAGGCTGTTTACATGCATGCATTTCGGAACTTCCATCAGAAATGCATGCATGTAATTTTAAAAACACGTGAATTTTGTTTTTCGAATGTTAACGCCCCGATTATGCCTTATTGCTGCTCGGCAAAAGACTTATCTTTTATCTTCGCCGCCTTACCCTTCTTGCCCCGCAGATAATAGAGTTTTGCCCTTCTTACATCTCCCTGTTTGACAACGGCAATTTTCTCAATCAGAGGTGAATGGAGCGGAAATATTTTTTCGACTCCGACACCGTAAGAAATTTTTCTCACCATAAAAGTCTCACGTGCCCCGCTGCCTTTTCGCCCGATACAAATGCCTGCGAAGGTCTGAACCCTCTCTTTTTCTCCTTCCTTCACTTTCATACTTACACTGACCGTATCTCCCACCCGGAAAGGAGGTATTTCTTTCTTGTAACCCTCTTCTATCACTTTTACTGCATTCATTTTTCCCTCCTGATTTACCTCTCTTTATTTTATATCTCTTTTATTCTGATAATGATTGCATCAACATAAAGAAGTAGTAGAATACCAGCTATCCCCGTGTGAAATCAAGAGTCTTCGCCGGAAGATGCTTCAATTTCAGAAAGAATTTTTCTGTCCGCCTCAGTAAGCTTCACTCTGCTGATAAGGTCGGGCCTGACCTCCATGGTCCTCCTGAGAGCCTGTTTTCTCCTCCAGTGTTCTATTTCCCTGTGGTCCCCTGAAACAAGCACCTGCGGGACATGTAAGCCCCTGAATTCCCGCGGTCTCGTGTAATGCGGATAATCAAGGAGGCCCCATGAAAATGATTCGTCCTCTATGGATCTTTCATCGCCGAGCGCACCGGGAATCAGCCTTGTCACTGCGTCAATGACTACAAGGGCAGCAAGTTCCCCCCCGGTTAACACATAATCTCCGATTGAAATTTCCTCATCCACGAGGGTCTTTACCCTTTCATCTATCCCTTCATACCGGCCGCATATAAAGACAAACCTTGTATTTTCCTTTGAATATTCTTCTGCAATAGATTGATCAAAAGGCCTGCCCTGGGGTGTCAGGAGAACAACCTTCCGGGGTTCTCCATCCTCTTTGAGAAAATCTATCGCCCTGAATATGGGCTCAGGTTTAAAGACCATCCCCGCCCCTCCGCCAAACGGCGAGTCATCAACGGTCCTGTGCGCGTCTGATGAAAAGTCNNAGCACGCAGCGTTTACCGAGTTTTGTCCCGGCCGCGCTTAAAATAGTCCTCATGGCCCGTGCTGTTTTACCCTGCTTTCCAATGACCTTTCCGAGATCGGTGGTGGCTACACGCAATTCATAGACTGTTGTTCTTTCTCCGTCAACTTCCGCAACTGAAACATCCTCTGGTTTATCCACCAGCGCCTTTGCCATATCTTCGATTAGCAGTTTCATATCCACCTCCATTTGCATCCGGGCAGATCGTTACACCCCCGAAATGCTCAAAAGTTTCTTCACAACAGAAGTTGGTTGCGCACCGCAGCCAAGCCAGTACTTGGCCCTTTCTGCATCGATCTTCACTTCAGAGGGATTCTTTAACGGATCATACGTTCCTATAATCTCCAGAAACGGCCCGTCTCTCCTCGTACGTGATTCAGTCACGATGACCCTGTAAAAAGGTTTTTTCTTGGCACCTTTTCTTGTCAGTCTTATCTTTACCAAATTACATCCTCCATTTAAAAAATTAAGTATTCATAATACATGATAAACGATACGTAATTCAAGCTATCAGGAGAAAAATTACCAATGAATCCGGATCAGTACCCTGACTTTCAGAACTTAAACTGCGGCATGCCAAAGCCCTTGCCGCGCTTAAACTTCTTCAGCATCTTCTTCATGGTAAGATGCTGCTTGACTATTTTATTTACATCGGCAACCGTTGTCCCGCTGCCCGATGCAATTCTCTTTTTTCGACTGCCGCTAAGTATAACATAATTTCTTCTTTCCTGCATTGTCATGGAATTAATTATCGCCTCGACCTTCACAAAGGCACTGTCATCAATATTTACACCCTTCAACTGCTTGCCTACCCCCGGAATCATGCTGAGGATATTCTCCAGGGGGCCCATTTTCTTGATCTGTTTAATCTGATGTATGAGATCCTCATATGTAAACCTGTCTTTCTTAATTTTATCTTCGAGTTCAAGGGCCTCTTCCAGGTCCACCGCTTCCTGAGCTTTTTCCACGAGAGATACCACATCGCCCATTCCCAGTATCCTCGATGCCATTCTCTCCGGATGGAAAGGCTCAAGAAAATCGACCTTTTCGCCTACGCCTATAAATTTAATAGGCTTTTCACTGACATGAACAATCGAAAGGGCAGCGCCGCCCCGGGCATCTCCATCCATCTTTGTCAGAACAACCCCCTGCAGGTTGAGCCTGTCATTAAAGGTCTTTGCAATATTGACGGCATCCTGTCCTGTCATGGCATCGGCTACAAGGAGTATCTCATGCGGTTTTGCCGTTTTTTTCAGTTCCTCAAGCTGGTCCATTAACTCTTCATCAATGTGGAGCCTGCCTGCAGTATCAAGGATCAAAATGTCCCTGCCTTCCAGATTCGCTTTCTTCAGGGCATCCGGATAAATGGCTACGGGGTTGTCACCGGGCCGGGTCGCATGAACAGGTACATCGATCTGCTTACCAAGAGATATGAGCTGATCAATCGCAGCGGGCCTGCCTGTGTCCAGAGCAACAAGCATCGGTCTTCTCCCGTCTTTCTTGAAATTATTTGCAAGCTTTGCCGCGGTGGTAGTCTTGCCCGAGCCGTGAAGGCCGACAAGCATTATGACCGTTGGAGGGTTGGGTGCAAGAGTTATCTTGCTCTGGCCCCCGCCCATTAAGTCACAGAGGCTGTCATGAACGATTTTTACCACCTGCTGGCCGGGGGTGATACTTTCTATTACCTCTTTACCAACAGCCCGTTCCCTTACTTTTTCAACAAAGTCCTTGACTACCTTGAAATTGACGTCGGCCTCGAGCAGGGCCATCCGTATCTCTTTAAGGGCAGCCATCACGTCCTCTTCCCTGAGAAGACCCCGTCCCTTCAGCTTCTTGAATATTCCCTCTAATCTGTCAGATAAGGATTCAAACATTTTCCGATTTCAGATTTCAGATCTCAGGTCCTGATCCCCGGCCCCGTGCACTGAACCCTGCATTTAAAAATTCTCCTCTATATATTTCTCTGCTGATACCCCTGCTATTGCCCCGTCACCGACCGCGGTCGCGATTTGTTTTAGAGGTTTTGCCCTGACATCTCCGGCTGCAAAGATACCCGAAGATGAGGACGACATATTGTCATCAGTAATTATATAATTATTCTCATTAAGCTCCACCAGGCCTCTAAGGAAAGCGGTGTTCGGGTTGTAGCCTATATAAATAAATACCCCCGCTACTTCCAGTGATGACTGCTCACCGGTTTTTACATTTTTTATGTGGATGGATGTTACGCCTCGTTCCTCTCCCTCAATTTTTACCGGCACTGAGTTCCAGACAAATTTCATCTTCGGATTTGCAAAGGCCCTTTCCTGCACAACCTTTGCTGCCCTGAGCTGGTCTCTCCTGTGTACTACATACACAATGTCCGCAAATTTTGTTAAAAATATTCCTTCCTCAATTGCTGAATCACCTCCGCCTATCACGGCCAGCTTTTCATTCCTGAAAAAAGCCCCGTCACAGGTGGCGCAATATGAAACCCCCCTGCCCCTGTAGGTATCCTCCCCTTCTATTTGTAACGGCGTGGGGTTTGAACCTGTGGCAAGAATAATGCTCCTGGCCTCATATTGATTGTTGTCCTCGAGGGTAATTTTCTTAATCTTGTCAATTGAAGAAATAGCAATAACTGAGCCCTGAATTATTTCGAGACCGAACTTTGTCGCCTGTCTTTCCATTTTCTGGGAAAGTTCAGCCCCTGAAATACCGTCTTCAAAACCGGGGTAATTCTCTATCCATTCTGTAGTCATGACCTGTCCGCCGGTAAATGCTTTTTCAATAAGCAGGGTTTTGAGTCTGGCCCTGGAAGTATAAAGCCCTGCTGTCAGGCCAGCAGGGCCTCCGCCGATAATTATAACGTCATACATGATTTATGCGAAATTATCCGAGCAGGGAGTCAAGCTTTGATTTAAGCTGGGCCTTTGGCACAGCGCCCACGACCTGGTCCATGACCTTGCCGTCTTTAAAAAAAATCAGGGTAGGAATACCCCTGATATTATAGCGGGTGGCCAGGTCTGCGTTCTCATCAGTATTTACTTTTGCAAAAGTCACCTTCCCTGTATATTCTTTCGCCAGCTCTTCAACAACCGGGGCTATTATCTTACAAGGGCCGCACCATGTGGCCCAGAAATCGACCAGGACAAGGTTCTTTGACTGTACTACCACGGAATCAAAGGTGTCGTTCGTAACGCTCGTGACTGCATCTGACATTTATAAGTCCTCCTATCTATAATATAGAGAATTATTTTGTGAAAAAGTTTAATAAATTATATGTCTAACATGCCCTCTTTGTCAATTTATCTGTATATGCGGTAGCTTCATGAAAAAAATATATACACTTGGCACAGCGTTTCGCAGTCTGGAAGATTTCATTGAAATTATATGCTCCTGCAATATTGAATCAGTCATAGACGTAAGAAGTTATCCGTCAAGCAAGCTCAAGCATTTCAGAAGAGTACATCTTGAAAATATACTCTCTCAGGAAATGCTTGAATATCATTATCTGGGGAAAGAACTCGGAGGGTTCAGAAAAGGAGGATATGAGAATTATACTCTGACAGAGGAATTTGAACGCGGGCTCAGNNCCGTGGAAATGCCACAGACGGTACATAGCAAAGTCGCTGCATGAAAAAGGCTGGACCGTTGAGCATATTATAGACAAGGGGAAGATCTGGGTGCCGGGATAATATATAAGCGGTTCAAGATTATTACTGATCTATGTTAGAATTTATGCATCTTATTTAAGGTTCNNTGTAGGAATAATGTGTACAGGACAAGTGCCGTCATTCCCGCAGTCTGTTACGCGGCGAACCAGAAACAGTTGGTATCAAAGAATACTGGATTCCCGGTTAAAAACTTCGGGTATGACGAGACAAAATCTTACATATATCCACTTGCAGCTATATTGAAGAACTATTATTAATTATNNATTCGCATCCCTGATGAATATTGTCTGGGAACCGGGGAATTTAGTACAATACTTGAACCAAAGGCATTGGCCAAAATCAACCCAATTATAAGTAATGTAATGAATGAACCTTACTTCTTAATGATAGTAACCATAAACCTCGGGATTGATCAGGTCACCGCCCTGCTCGGCAAGGCCCATGACGAAGGCCCCATCTCCCGGAAGGTTTTTGATATCCCCAAAGACATCAATGTTGAAAACGCGAACGACTTTACCGTCTGTTTCAACGAGTGGGACATCAAAGAAGTTAAGTTGAACGGGGCTTCTCTGAAGCCGGCGGAGTAAAAAAGCGGTAATATTCAATCATGGATTAACGGTCCGTAATTAAAAATAACAGCTTAAGGATTTGACATTGGGTAAAAAGGCAAAACGACAGGGGGGGTCACCGAGGAAGCAGTCTTCTCCTGAAGAGCCCCAGGTGAAAGAAAAACCAGCAGGCCGGAAGAATAAGAAAAAACAACCGGTGCAGCAGGCGCGTGAGAATCCAAACTGGCTCCTTACCGCGCTCGCGGGGGCAGGCATGGTGTTGACGGCTTATCTGGTCGTTACCGTCTGGCTGGACCAGCCGCCTCTTTACTGCCATGAAGGAAGTTCATGTGACATTGTACAGCGAAGCCGGTGGGGCACCTTTCTGGCACTACCCACCGCTTTCTGGGGTTTCCTGACGTATACGGCACTTGCGTACATCGGTCTCCGCATCCGCAATCCCATGCCGCACTGGAAATCGGCCTGGACAATTTCCATGGCTGGATTGGGATACAGTGTTTATCTCATAGCTGTTTCTCTGTTCGTAATTAAAGCCGCTTGTGCCTACTGTATCGTCTCTTTTTCGATCATGACCGTCATCTTCGGAGTAGTAACGTTTCAGCGGCCGAAGGAGTTGCCCACATTCAACTTTGCTGCCTTTGCGAGACAGACAGTCATCATAACAGCGGTGATCGTCGGCGCAATGCATCTGCATTACAGCGGTATCTTTGATCCGGCCGCCGGCCCTGAAGATCCTTTTCTGAGAGGACTGGCCGAACATCTTACCAGGGACAAAGCTATTTTATACGGTGCATACTGGTGACCGTCATGCGCGGAACAGAAGGATCTGTTCGGGGCATCAGCTGACCGGCTTCCCTATATAGAATGCTCTCCCGGAGGCCGCGGGGGACCAAAAGCACCGGAATGTATAAGGGAAAGAATCGAAACCTACCCCACCTGGTTCATCAGGGGGCAAAGGCATGAAGGGATACTCAAGCCGGATCAGCTGGCCGCTTTTTCCGGGTATCCCGGCACCCAGTGACTCATAGGATCACCTCTTTTACATAACAAAGACTGAGGCAAAGATGTGAACCTGAGACAAAACAATCCTTCTCTCGATTGTACCCCCTTGAGGAGGAGATTACCTGTCGGAATGTGCACTTCCCGTAAGATTCTAAAAGTGAGTATTTCAGAAAGGATTGTTTTTGAATTTTTTCATTGGGTTCCGTTAATAGTCAGCAGGGCGCAGGACAGTCATCTATCCTCGATAATAGTATCAAATCAATAAGTTTGATGTGTTCTGGATTCTGCTAACTTGTTGAAGTTATCAATAGTTTTAAGCAGTTGTTCTGCATACAACATTACGCGTGTTTATCAATAATTGCCCCTGTTCCCTCCCACCTGAAGAATCATAAGGATAGGTTATGAAATGAATAGAATATTTTAATGGACAGGATCAGCATTTTGTGATACATAGAAGTTAAGAAGAATAGATAAATAAGTTCCCGAGAAAGGCACATCCCGAGTAATCGGGTGATGGAAAGNNCTCGTGAATAAAAATAATTCTAAAGAAATAAAACATTCATTTCTAAGGGAAGAAGAGGATAAAATTGTCTGCAGCCTAAACGAAAGTGACCGCACCAGAGATTTTTATTTTACCGCTAAAATGAAAAGACTTCCCGTTGGATATCCTGATCCAATCATTGACGTCCCCTTAACAGTAGGCAAAAAGTGGGATTATCAATTTCAAAAGGAAGGCGGCCAGCAGGATAAAATCCGAGCTCAATATAAAGTTGAAGCCTATGAATCGGTTTCAGTCCCTGCGGGTACTTTTCATGCCTTCAAAATTACCTCGATATCGGAAGGCACATCAAAGAAAATTACGATGACACAAAAAGATCAATATTGGTATTGCCCTGAAGTCAAATACATCATAAAAAGAATTGATATGAAGGGNNATTTATTAATATTATTAATTTGACAAATAAATCAACAAATTAGAGGATATTACACTAAGTCCTAGCATGACAAAGTCTTAACAGTTATTAGTTACATCTTAAATCCTTATGCAGAAAAATAAATAATGAGCACTAAGTCTATATTAATTGGGCAAAAAGAACTTCTCAGACTCAA
>DKBK01000031.1 GCA_002451135.1 Nitrospiraceae bacterium UBA6902 | reverse complement strand
TTTGCTTGATACGTTTAAAGAACACAATGATGCCCCCCGACACTATGCTCGTGATGTCTGGCATCTCAATGCCGCAGGACATCAATTCGTTGCCCAGCAGTTAGTGCAGTCTTTAATAACGAATGAGAATTGAAGCTTGCGGGAGAGAAAGAACTGAATGAGGGAATATAAAATCCTTTACATAGCTGAATTCGGGCACGACTGGAATAGCGGCTGGTGGAAGAAATCCGGATTTGAGATGAACGGACATGAGGTGATCGCCTTTGATCCGGACAGGGTTGAGGATCCTGTAAACGTTGCCATTAAAGTAATCAGGGAGGCAAAGCCTGATTTCATACTCCATTCAAAAGACGAATTCCCTGCCTCTGTGTTCAGGGAGTTCAGGCAGTATGCAAAGGTGATACAGTGGTATCCTGATCCTGTCATTACTGACTGGCTGCCCCCGTATGTTGAGGCGGCAGATGTGTTTTTAACAATGTCTGAAGGGCTGGTAGACGAATTCAGAAAACTGAATCCCCAATCATTCTGGCTGACCGAGGCGGTCGCACCGGCTTTCTTTGAGATAAAGAAAGATATTACTGAAGAAGACATAAGGATGTATTCCGCGGACGCCACTTTTGTCGGCAACCTCGGGTCAAAGCCCCAGTACCTGCCGAGGAGACAATTCCTGCAGGCTGTGATAGATAATGGGTTCCGGCTGAAATGGTGGGGGCAGAAGATACCGAGGAAATTTTCAACAATACCCTTGCTCCTGGGCAACCTCGGGAGGGCCTACGGCGGTAAATTTGTATGGGGCGAGGAGCATGCCAAGATAGCAAAACTGTCAAAGATATATCTGGGATTCGACGCGCAGCCTCATGTCCGGAAGTCGATGAGTGAAAGATTGTATATAGCCGTAGGCTGCGGGGCTTTTTACATGTGTCATTATGTCGACGGAATAGAAGACATTTTGAAACCTGACAGGGAAATTGTGACCTTCCGCTCGGCGGACGAGATGATAGAGAAAATGAGATATTACCTCTTGCATGATGAGGTGAGAATGAAGATTGCGCAGGCCGGACAGCAGAGGGTATTAAGGGAACACACGTATCAAGTGAGGACAAGGCAGTTGATTGAAATATTACAGGGCATTATCTGACGCGGACCCAATGGAAAGGAAATACGAGACAGCAGACAGGATCATGGAGTATGGGATTTATGCGTATATTGTGCTGATGTTCCTGGCAAGAGGCGAAGGCATAAGAAATATAATAATATTCGGCAACTTCGGACTCTGGCTCTTAACTTTAAGATACAGGGATAATTTACAAATCCTGAAGTCTCCCGTATCGGTATTATGCTGGATATACGTACTGGTGTCGCTTTTTTCAGTAGTATTTTCAATAAACCCTTTCCTCTCTTTGAAGGTATTCAAGGGAGGCATNNCTTAAACCGGACACTTGGTTAGTGCACGCATGGCATAACAAATTCGCGCAATATGTCAATACGCTTCTTCCCATTTCTTGCATTCTTTTTTTTACATGGCGAAGATATGTACTGAGGGGCGTCCTTGCCGTTTCATTTTTTGTGTCGATCCTGGCCCTGATATTCAGTACTTCAAGAGGAGGGTACATTGCGTTTCTTGCTATCGCGTTTATCTGGTCATTTTATCTTTCTAAATCAAGAGGATTTAACTTAAAAAAAATAGTGGCATATTTCATGATAGGGATCTCCATAGCCGCGGTATGCGTGTTTTTCTATTCCTCAGATGTGAGAAAGAGGCTCTTGCTCATCTCGACGCAAATATATTCCTTTAATGAAAGAACGGAAATCTGGTCTGCTGCGGGGTATGCTATCGCCAGGAGACCGCTGCTGGGTTGGGGGTTAGGCGATAGTATTTTTCATCTGGATGAGCCATACAGGGGAACCCCGTTTGATATGAAGCCGCCGGTGAAAGGTCCTCATAACATGCTTATAGAGGTCATGTTTCATCAAGGCATCATCGGTTTGGTCCCGTTTATTACGCTCATAGTGTACGCAGCAGTAATATTCTGGAGAGATGCGTTTAGTGTTGAAGGAGTGAGGAACTATATGCTCGTAGCCTGCGTTACCATACTTGCGGGCAACTATATCATCCATAATTTCCTCGAAAGTATAAACAAAGTGGAGCACCTTGCCGTTGTGCTTGGTCTGGGAATGGCCGCCATAGGAATACATGAGGATAGCGGTACTTAGAAAAAAATATACCTTCCACGGGGGAGCGGAGGGTTTTTCCCGCAGTTTCATTGAGAGACTTGCAGGCGAGGGGCACGAGATGCATATATTCGCGATGAAATGGCAGACTGGATTATCGCATGATAAAATTTANNTTCTCATGATGAAAAGGCAGAGAAAGAATTTTGACATAATCCAGACGCACGACAAGACCCTTTATCAGGATGTGTACCGCGCGGGTGACGGATGTCACATTGAATGGCTGAAACAGAGATGGAAGAGAACGGGCCTTCTGGGTAAGCTGTCTGTTGTTGCTAATCCTTATCACTGGCTCATCCTGGGCCTCGAAAGATCTATCTTTCGCGGCCATAAGTTCAATAAGATTATAGCCATATCGGATATGGTCAAAAAAAATATCATTGACAACTACAACGTGTCTCCTGCGGATATTGAAGTTATTTATAATGGGGTCGATCTAAAAAGATTCCATCCGGTCAACCGTGTAAGGTTCAGGAGCGAAATAAGACAGCGGTACGGCATATCGGACACTGATTTTGTCGTGCTTTTTATGGGGTCCGGTTTTGAGAGAAANNGGCGTCGGGTATCTGATTAAGGCTGTGGAATCGATGAAGAAGGCGGTTGCTGTCATGATTGTGGGCAGGGGATCTGATAAAAAATTCAAGACCCCCTCTCCCCGCACGGGTGAGGGTAAAATAATCTTCTGCGGGCCTCAGAAGGAAAACTATAAGTACTACGCGGCTGCTGACATATTTGTCTTCCCGACCATGTATGAGCCCTTCGGGAATGTGCATCTGGAGGCCCTTGCAAGCGGGCTCCCGGTGATAACCACAAAACAGAGCGGGGCCTCTGAGATAATAAACGACGGAGTGCAGGGTTTCGTAATCAGGGAGCCGGAGGATATACAGGCCATAGCAGAGAAGATGCATCTTTTAATTAATAACAGGGAGATCCTGGAAGCCATGAGTAAAAACGCGCGAAGCCTTGCCGAAGAATTTACATTTGAGAAACATATTGGCAGAATAAAAAAGTTGTATGAGAGCATTATTAGTGAAAAAACAATTAAATGACCCTTCCTGCAACCCCCTTTCCCAAAGAGGGAAAACATTCACAAGGGGGAGAGGGGTGTGTTCGGCTCTTTGGCAAAGAGGGGTTAGGGGAGATTATATATAATTGTTTCCAGTTTCAGTTGTTATCATAACAAAAAATGAAGAGCTGAACATCGAGGACGCGCTGAAGAGCGTAGCGGATGCACAAGAGATTATTGTAGTCGACTCCTTCAGCACTGACCGGACTGTTGATATATGCAAAAAGTATACAGACAAGGTCCATCAGCATGAATGGCAGGGGTTTGCCCGGCAGAAGCAGATGGCTGTCGATTATGCCGATGGGCCATGGGTTCTCATACTTGACGCGGATGAGAGGGTCACCCCGGAATTGAAAGCGGAGATTGTAAGGAATATATCAGGTACAGACTTGAATGGGTTCTGGATCCCGAGGGAAAACTATTTTATCGGAAGGCGGATCAGGCACGGCGGGTGGTGGCCTGATCATACGCTGCGGCTTTTCAAAAAAGACAAGGGGCGTCTTGAACACCGCGAAGTACATGAGAAAGTCGTTGTCGAGGGAACCCCCGGCTATATGAAAAATCCCCTCCGGCATTTTACGTACACGAGCGTTTCGGATTTTGTTCAGAGAATGGAGCGGTATTCCACGCTTGCTGCGAAGGAGATAAGAAAAAATACCGGCCGTGCCGGGTTGTTCTCACTCACAATAAAACCTCTTGTCACTTTCATCAAGATGTACTTTCTCCGGCTCGGATTGCTTGATGGAACAAGGGGATTCATGCTTGCCGTGCTTTACAGTTTTTATACCTTTCTTAAATATGCGAAGACGTGGGAGAAGAAGGCTTAAGCAAACTTGAAACTCAATAGCTTGTAAATCAGCTTTGCTGCCAGAAAATCCGGGGCCATGTTATATTTTGACGGGCAGAGCTCGACGACATCAAACCCCACTATGTTTTTCCTTTTTGCGACATATTCCAGCAGGTCAAGGACTTCATACCAGCCCAGTCCCCCCGGTTCAGGGGTGCCGGTTGAAGGCATGAGGGAAGGGTCAAATACATCAAGGTCTATGGATATGTACACATTGCGCGAAAGCTTCCCAGTGACCTTCCTTATCCAGTCCTTTGATTTGTTGATTGCCGAGGCGTAAAAAACCCTGCCCCTGTCCATATTCCCGAGTTCGGACGCATCTGAACTGCGTATTCCGACGGAAACAATATTGTCTGTTGTTTCCCTCGCCCTTGCCATAATACATGCATGGCTGAATTTGTCGCCTTCATAGGAATCCCTCATGTCCGAGTGGGCGTCAAGATGAAGGATGCTCATATTCCTGAAATGTCCTGCGTGCGCCTCTATCGAGCCCAGGGAAACCATGTGCTCCCCGCCTAAAAGTACAATAAACTTTCCCTCTCCAATAAAATGATCAACCTTTTCCCTGACCTCACGTATCATGTTCCGGGAATTGCCTGCGATGACCCCTTCAGCCGTATATATCCCTTTCATATAAACTTCCGAAGCGGTTTCAATGTCATAGAGTTCCATATTTCTGGAGGCGTTGATGATTGCCCGCGGACCTTTATCAGAACCCTTGATCCATGAGCTTGTTTTATCAAAGGGCACAGGGAGGATTACAATATGAGCGTTTTTATAATTGGAATACTTTTGAGATAAGCCGCCGAAATTATATGGGAGTTTGTTTTTCAATTACAGCAGCATCACTGCAGCGGCGATAACGGTTGTCCATTCTCCGTGTTTGTCGCCTTCAGCAGACTGGCAAATATGAGTAGATTTAAATATATATTGACTGGCCTTGTATACCTGTTTTCTCGAATCCCACGCCTCATCGGAATCAAACTCGATGCCCAGCGTAGTGGCGAGCATTGTGGCGGCAAGGTCTTCGGCATAATCCCCGGTCTTCTTGGCGGTCTCTCCAAAGGAATGGTGCTCGGAGATGTAGCCATAATGCTCCCTGTCTTTAGGCACCGCGAGCCCTACTGCGGAAGAGATAAGCCTGTTCGGTTCATTGGTCTCACTTCTTGCCATAACGCAAAACGTGATTTGGCCCGGCCTTATGAATTTCAGCCCCTTTGTCTTGGGAATGATCTTGCATTGGGGAGGGAAAATACTTGATACATAAACAAGATTGCATTTTTCTATGCCTGCTTTTCTCAATGCCAGCTCGAAAGACGCGAGTTTGTCCTTGTGTATTCCCACGCCTTTGGTAAAGAAAATCTGTTTCGGAATCATATCCATTGTCATTACCTCATATGTGAATTTGAACGGCTAAAATATACATCAAAATGTACATGTTTTACAAGTGGTTGTCAAATTTACTGACTGTGTTGAAATTATCGGGTCTAAAATCATACTATACCTAATGATTGCGATAATTGATTATGGAATGGGAAATCTCAGGAGTGTTGAAAAGGGATTCCTTAAGGTCGGGGTCGAGGTAAAGGTGACAAACAGGGCGCAAGAGGTCTCTCATGCCGACGGTGTTGTCCTTCCCGGAGTAGGCGCCTTTAAAGACTGCATGCGCGAACTTACCAGGCTTGATCTGACAGGCGCAGTTCTTGAGGCCGTTACCCAGGGGAAACCATATCTGGGGATCTGCCTCGGGCTCCAGGTACTATTCAGTGAATCCGAGGAATTCGGCAGATGCAGTGGCCTCGATGTATTGAGGGGCAAGGTGGTTAAATTCGAGTTTGGAGCCAGGGGTCAGGAGTCAGACAACACAGACCGCTTAATCCTTAACTCTCAACTCTCAACTCTGAAAGTCCCTCACATGGGCTGGAACGCACTTAATATTAAAACGAATGATAATCCGTTATTCGCCGGCATTCCTGATAAGAGCTATTTCTATTTCGTACACTCCTATTATGTAGCTCCTGAAGAGGCCTCGATTATCTCGACCACCACTGATTACGGGATTGAGTTCACTTCTTCTGTCAGAAAGGACAATATCTTTGCCGTGCAGTTCCACCCTGAAAAGAGCCAGGCCCTGGGGCTTCGGATTCTCAAGAACTTCGGGGACATAGTGGCCGGGAAATAACCTGCATGGTCCTGGTTTGATTTACCGTATCCCCTCCAAAGCATCGAGCAGCTCCCGGATGCTTTTATGGAGAACCGGATGCATTGTATTCGGCGCCAATTCTGAAAGCGGCCTCAGGACAAATTCCCTTTGTTCGATCCCGGGATGCGGTATCTCCAGCTCAGGAGTATTGATCACCAGGTCATCATAAAGCAGTATATCGAGATCTATTGCCCTTGGACCCCAGTGGGAAGACGGCAGTCTGCCTGCTTCAGTCTCTATCTTTTTTAAAAGACGGAGCAGTTCTTCCGGGGCCAGCGCGGTTTCTATCTCTATTGCCATATTGATGAAATCCGACTGCTCTGTGAACCCCCATGGTTTGGTCTCAATCATTGAGGAACGTTTTGTGATAGTTATCCCATGTGCAATGAGAAGCCTGATCGCCCTCTCACAGTTTTCTTCCCTGCTTCCGAGGTTGGAGCCGATTCCAATATAGACTTTTGACATGTCTGATTATTTTATCACAAGTATCTGCATTGAAAATGTTGGTCCATATTAGATAGAATCTACGTACTCAGGTCAATATAAAAAATGGAAGATAAATCAATTGATCCCCGCGAATTGCGCGTCATTGCCCCGTGTCTGGGCACGCGGTTTTCCGGCATCAACGCAAGCGTAATCGCCGTGCTTCCTGAACAGGCCAGGCATATATCAATTGCTACCCTGGGGTTTCATATTGCCAAAGGTATTCCGCAGATCAGTTTCGGGCAATTCTGGCGGCAGTGCCGGGACGGGAGATACCGTATATGGCATGCGAGGCGAAATATTGAGATGCTCGCAGGTCTGATCCTGCGGCATATATTTCGCTTCAGGCTGATTCTTCTTTTTACCTCATCGGCGCAGCGCCGACACAGCTGGATAACGAGGTTTTATTACCATCGCATGGACGGCCTCATTGCGACTTCGGCAATGGCCGCCTCTTATCTTGACAGGGAATCGGTAGTAATTTCCCATGGCGTGAACACTGACATATTCTATCCTCCTGAAGACCGCCCTGTGGCCTGGGCTAAGCGAGGGTTGAAGGGAAGATACGGGATCGGGATTTTCGGACGCATACGGCCGCAGAAGGGGAGCGGGGAATTTGTAGAAGCGATGATACGGGTTCTGCCCCTGCGTCCTGAATGGAGCGTGGTTCTCGTAGGCCAGACTACTAAGGAGTATCATTCCTTTGAACTGCAGCTTCGCTCAAAGATACAGAAGGCCGGGCTGGAAGACAGGTTTCACTTTACCGGGTTTCTGAAAGATTCTCATGATATCCCTGAATGGTACCGTTCGCTGTCAGTGGTGGTATGCCCTAGCCGGGTTGAGGGCTACGGGCTTCCGTGCCTGGAAGCAATGGCTTCAGGATGTCCTGTAGTGGCCACGCGCACAGGCTACTGGCCTGAGTTGATCACCGAAGGAGAGGACGGATATCTGGTGCCCTGTGAGGACACGGAGGCGTTAACCGGGGCAATTATGAAAATCACCGAAGACCCGGAGCGCGTCTCACGCATGGGCCGGCAGGCAAGGGCGAACATAACCGGCAGGCACCGTATTCAGAATGAGGCTGAGCGCATTGTGCAGGTATACAAACAGTTGTTTTCCAGGTTTGTCCCCGGAGGAGCGGACAATCCCTAGATTATCTTCCCTATCCTCTCCACCGCTTCTTTAATCTTCTTGATGGGGACAGTCAGTGCAAACCTTATATATCCTTCACCGGGCGCACCAAATCCATTGCCGGGTGTTGTGAGAATCCCCGCATTGTTGAGCAAATGTACGGTGAAATCCATGGAAGAATATCCCTTCGGACATTTGACCCAGAAATAGAATGAGGCTTTCGGTTTATCAACCGCGAGCCCGAGTTTATTAAGGCCTTCATACAGGGCATCTCTTCTTCCCTGGTACATGTCCCTGATCTTTTTCAGCACAGCATCATCAGTGTGAAGGGCCTCGATCCCTGCCTCCTGAATGGCCTGAAAGATCCCTGAATCGAGATTTGTCTTTATCTTCCCGAGACCGGCAATCGCATCTTTGTTCCCGACTGCGAAACCAATCCTCCAGCCGGTCATATTATACGTTTTTGAAAGCGAGTGAAATTCCATCCCTACATCCTTTGCCCCCGGGACCTGAAGAAAGCTCATAGGTTTTTTATCGTCGTAATAAATCTCGGAATAAGCCGCGTCATGACACACGATAATATTGTTTCTGGCTGCAAAGCTGACGACATCTTTATAAAAGGCCCGGCCTGCGCACGCGGAAGTAGGGTTGTTCGGATAATTTACAAACATTAACTTGGCTTTTTTAAGAACACTGCGGGGGATTGCCTTTAAATCCGGCAGATAACCGTTCTTCTCAAGCAGGGGCATGGTATGGCTTATCCCCCCGGCAAACAGGGTTGCAACCGGATAGACCGGATATCCGGGAGAAGGCACAAGCACAACGTCGCCCGGATTTACAAACGCAAGCGGCACATGGCCGATACCCTCCTTTGAACCGATCAGGGAAAGGACCTCTGTCACGGGATCCAGGGTCACATTGAACCTTTTCTTGTACCAGGCGGCTACCGCCTGTCTGAAGGACAGCATCCCGGAGTAGGACGGGTACTGATGATGTGCGGGGTTTTTCACTGCCTTTCTCATCCTCTCTATGATGTGCCGGGGTGTCGGTGTATCGGGGTCTCCGATGCTTAAGTCAATAAGGTCAACGCCTTTACTGAGGGCTTCCTGTTTCATTTTATCTATTGCCGCGAAGAGATACGGCGGAAGGTTTTTAACCCTGCCGGCAAGATCAATAGAAATTTTAGTGCGCAATGTGGGCCTCCTGGAAAAATATTTTGTGAAAAGAAAATATTATAAGGAGTTTGATTGATTTATTGCAAAGGGAAAATGCCTATATAAAGAATTGCAGAATATATTTTACGGCCAAAGACAGTATTATGGTGCCAAGCATTAACTTGATGAATTTCTGAGGGATGAATTTCTGGAATCTTGCCCCCAGGTACATCCCTGCAAACCCCCCTGCCCCGAACAGGAAGCCCAGCAGCCAGTCGGGCGAGGTGGAAAACCCATGCGTTGCAGGCATGATGCTGTAGAGAACGACACCGGCAATCGACGTTAAGAATGTTCCCATCAGGGCAGCACCGGCAACCGTATAAACAGGCAGGTGGAAAACCGCCACGCAGAATGGCGCAATAATTGCGCCTCCCCCGATACCGTATGTTCCGCCTATTATCCCGACAATAAACGCAAGCAGGAACATTGAAAGGGTGCTGAATGAAAACCGCTCCCCCCAGAATTCATATTCAACTGTTGAGAGGCTGAAGGAGATCGTCTTAACAACCGCTTCCTTTGGCAGCCCTGATGCAATCCGCGCATGCTGCTGTTTCTTCACCTCCTCTGTCCTTTGTGTGAATTTTTCTTCGAGTGCTTTCATCTGGCTCTTCCCTTTTGCGGCCATGCCGGTTGTTTCGTAACACAGACGGATACCGATATATAGCAGGACGCAGCCGACAAACAGCTTGAAAGACCTCGGGTCAGGCAGATACAAAATTCTCAGGTAATAACCTATGAACACTCCCGGCAGGGTCCCGGCAATTACCACCCATGTCAGCGGCCAGGCCATACGCCCTTCCTTAATATAACGGTAGACACCGCTTGGGATCGCGACGATGTTAAAGACAAAATTGGTAGCGCTGACAGAGGGACTCGTGTAGGCAAGAAAGCTCATCTGAAAGGGCAGAAGCAGAAACGCGCCTGAAACTCCTCCCATTGACGTGAAAAAGGAAACTATAAGCGCGACGAACGGAGGAATGAATATATATGTGGTTACGCCGGATACCGGGAAAATAAATTCCAGGGATTCCATCCAGGATTAGTACCTGAGCGTCGCTTTCAGCCGCAAGGGATGTACAAGCAGGTCAAGTCCCGCAGCTATGCTTGTCACATGCACCGTGGCAGCCATAAGGATGTCCACTGAGCAGCCCTCGCCTTCCGTCACCGCGATGCCGACCCGCGCGGCCCTGAGCATCTTTCTGTCATTATTGCCATTCCCGTATGCAACCACATGAATCGCGCCGAGCTTTTCTACGTATTCTTCTTTCTGAAGGTCGTGGTATTCTCCCTCTAATATATGCACTTCACAACGCACATCGTTAAGCTCTGACTTTGATGTTCCAAATGTATCTGAGGTGAGGACGTGAATAGACAGCGATTCAGACAGCCTGTTCAGGCGCTCCTTTACGCCGGGGATCAAGGACCCATTAAATGAAAGAGTCCCTGTAAAATCGGACACGAGATGTTTGAGTTTCACAGCGCCAAAACCAGGAATGTCAATTTCCAGCATAAGCTCCCCTCTTGTTTGTAATGCATAAATATATCAGGAATTATCCTCTCAATGCAAAAGAAAAATGAAGGTACCCCTTCCCTGGATTATTCCCACCCTCTTTCGCCAAGGTCGGGAGATCCTCGTGTCGAGGGAGGTAAGGGGGATTTTTTATTTAATGTATGCACGCTCCGCTCACTCCTCTCGGAATTCAGTCGTACCAACTTTTCCAAAGAGGTGATTCGAAAAATCCTGCATCTCGTCACATGTCACTATTTCCCGTGAAGGAGCGATCTGCTTTTCTCTGAGACCTCAGATGTTTTTCCGCAAGCATTTTTTCTTTGGCACGCCGTGAGCGTTTGCGCTTCTGCCGTCTTATTTTCGCAATCCTCTGTTCCTCTTCGCGTTCCGCGCCTTTTGTTAAACGCGCTATTTTTTCCGACAGCAGCACCCGTGCATGGTACCGGTTCAGGCCCTGCGTGCGGGCCTTCTGGCATTTTACCTCGATGCCGGTCGGCAGATGTTTCAGATAAACGCAGGTTGCCACCTTATTGACATTCTGCCCGCCCCTGCCGCCGGAGCGGACAAACGATTCATCAATGTCCTTTTCATAAATGCCAAGGCTGTCGAGTTTGTCTCTCAGCGTTTTTTCTTTTTCAGGGCTTACGGGAAACATATCAGTTACATAATAAGGGTTCAGGGGGGCCGGCAGTCAAGGATTCACCGTTCATAAGATTCAATTATACGGAGATTATATTTTTTATTTTGACAGCTGAACACATTTGAAGTATAATTTTTACCCAGTGCCGCATTTCTTTTTAGGCTTTTCTCTAATTAAAAAAATTAAGAGGTAATTATGACAGTGAGACGCCTAAGGTGTATGTTGTTTGTCATATCTGCATTCACAGCCGNNCCGGACATGACGAATATCCGGGAGAAGTCCCTTTTGACAGGCCTGTTGAGGAAATCCAGAAATTCATTGCACCCATGAACGAATTAAATATATTTCCGTGCTCGGATTGTCATGACAAGGATTGGGAGGTGAATTATCAGAGAAGAGATTTGGATGACCCCCACAGTGAAATCCCGGGCAAATTTATGAACCATGACTCGGAAAACAGGTGGTGTCTTGATTGCCACAGCGCGAAGACGAGGGACAAGTTTCAGCTTTTGAATGGCAAGCTGGTTGATTTTAATGAATATTACAGGGTATGTGAACAATGCCATAAGAGGATATACCGTGAATGGAAGATGGGGGTTCACGGAAAGAGGACAGGCTACTGGAACGGGGAAAAGCAGTGGATGCACTGCACCCAGTGTCATGATCCGCACAACCCTCCGTTTAAGGCAATAAAACCAGAGCCGGTCCCCCGGACGCCGTTACACGTGAGGACTTCTTCATCCGGGGAAGCACATGAATCTTCAGCAGGTACTCAGCATTGATTAATTATTTGGAGGCGGTTCAATGTCAGATGATATAAAAGGAAGAGCCAAGAGCCTGATCACGCGAAGGAAATTTTTGGCAGGGCTTACCGCAGGCGCTGCCGCCACTGCCCTTACTGCGGGTGATGCCGGTGCATATGCGTTTGAAGAACTTTTCAGGCAGCATTACAAGCGGCTCGACGCTGATGATTTAAAAGACATCCTCGCAAAACTCGAAGAGGAACTGTCTTTTAAATACGGGAAGAAAGTGCATGCAAAGGCAACGCCTCCCGGCGACAACACGGTATTCGGCTATGCGCTTGACCTTTCGAGATGTATCGGGTGCAGGAGATGTGTATATGCCTGTGTCAGGGAAAACAATCTTTCCAGGGATCCCGAGGTCCAATGGATAAAGGTCCTGGAGTTTCAGAAGGGCAACAATAAGTGGCAGGGGCTTGAACATTCAAACCGTTATTATAATCCTGAGCAGGTCCCGGAAAAGGGCCGTTTTTATGTTCCCGTCCAGTGCCAGCAGTGCAAAAAACCGCCCTGTGTGAAAGTATGCCCGGTACAGGCCACATGGCAGGAGGCCGACGGCATAGTCGTCGTCGATTATAACTGGTGTATCGGATGCCGTTTCTGCATGGCCGCATGTCCTTACGGAGCGAGGAACTTTAACTGGGGGAAGCCGTCTATCCCCAAGGAAGAATTCAATCCTGATGTTCACTATCTCGGCAACAGACCCCAGTATAAGGGGATAGTCGGCAAGTGCACATTTTGTATTCAGCGTTCGAGAGAAGGGAAATATACGGCATGTGTCGAAGCCTGTCCCGTAGGGGCAAGAAAGTTCGGCAACCTGATGGACCCCAATAGCGAGATACGGTATATTCTCGAAAACATGAAGGTGTTCAGACTTAAAGAAGAGCTTGATACCAACCCAAAATTCTTTTACTTCTTCAGTATGGGTACAGGTGTTAAAAGTTAGAGGAGAGGTAACCCCATGGTAATTGATGCAATAAACGGTATAGTAAGAACGGTAGTCTCGGGGAGCAAGGAATACAAAGTCTGGATGGGCTTCCTTTCATTGCTGGCCCTTGTGGGGATCGCGTTTGTTTTCAGGCAGGTGGACCAGGGACTTATTGCCACCAATATGAGAGACGACGTGTCCTGGGGCTGGTATATTGCTAATTTTACGTTCCTTGTCGGAGTAGCGGCCGCGGCCGTGGTCCTTGTTATTCCCTATTACATCTACAAGTTCGAGCCCATTGGTGAGATAGTGCTGATCGGTGAGATCATGGCGGTCGCAGCGGTATCCATGTGTCTCATGTTTATTGTGCTCGACATGGGCAGTCCCGAAAGGTTCTGGCACCTTATCCCCATGATCGGAATTTTTAATTTTCCCCAGTCCATCCTCACCTGGGATGTTGTTGTCCTGAATATGTATCTGGTGCTGAACCTGACGTTGGTAGTGTACGCGCTTTCCAAGACATATGCCGGGAAGTCGTATAAAACAAAACTTATTATGCCTCTCATCTTCTTTTCCGTCCCTGCTGCTATCAGCATACATACCGTGACTGCGTTCCTTTATCTCGGCGCACCGGCAAGACCGTTCTGGAATACGGCGGTGCTGGCCCCGAGGTTTATTGCGTCTGCATTCTGTTCAGGACCGGCATTTATGCTTATTATCTTTCAGATCATCAGGAAGACCACAAAGCTGAACATAACAGACGCCGCGCTTCACAAGGTCGCGGAGATCGTCACATGGTGTATGGCGGTCAATCTCTTCCTGCTTGGCAGTGAGGTATTCAAGGAAGTCTACTCGGCAACGGCACACATTGAACCCTTCAATTATCTCTGGCACGGTCTGCGGGGGCATGATCAGCTCGTTCCCTGGATCTGGACGGCCCTTATCGTAAACAGCATTGCTTTTTTGATATTGATTGTACCCAGTATCAGAAAGAATTTCTTCATGCTCAATATCGCGTGCGTATTTATTTTTATCGGGGTGTACATTGAGAAAGGCATGGGACTGATCTTCCCCGGATTTATCCCCAGCACCTTAGGCGCCATTTATGACTATATGCCTAATGCCATGGAACTCTGGATATCACTTGGGGTGTGGGCCATAGGGCTCCTTATATTTACCGTGGGCGCGAAGATTTGCATAGCGATAAAGACCGGTGAGATCGGGCACGCCGACCCGTCAGCCCATCATTAGCCTCTTACATAATTTTTTTCCTGAAAAATCCCCCTGGAATAATGGGGGATTTTTTTGTCCTGCCCTGTGCTCGCAGACGAACGTTCACCCCTACAGTTTTTTCCTGTCATGTATTAAAATGAGTATTACCCCATGAAAAAATACCAGCTCACATCAACCACTCATTTCGAACCCTCGATAGAGTACGCAGCCTACCTCAACCCGGAACAGCTTGCTGCCGTGACCTCTGATGACGGGGCCTCGCTCGTCATCGCGGGCGCAGGTTCCGGAAAGACAAGGGTGGTGACCTACCGTGTCGCCTATCTCATTGAAAGGGGCGTCCCTCCCTCACGGATTATGCTCCTGACCTTTACCAATAAAGCGGCGAGGGAAATGCTCCACCGCGTGGAGCTCCTCATTAAAGGTGAATCAAGGAGGGTATGGGGAGGCACCTTCCATCATATAGGGAACATGATACTGCGCAGATACGGAGACGCTATTGACCTCAACACCAACTTCACGATTCTTGACGGGGAGGACTCCAAAGACCTTATCGAATCCTGCGTGGCAGAGCTGAAATTGAGGGCGGACAAGATGTTCCCGAAAGGGAATGTCCTGATGGATATCATGGGCCGGTCCGTAGGCACGGAAAGGGCCCTGCATGACGTCATTGAAGAAAGCTATGCGCATCTCCTGATATACAGCGATGAGATTGTACAGGTGGCTGGCAGGTATCACGCGAAAAAGAGGGCCATGAGCCTCGTTGATTTTGATGACCTGCTGTTCCTGTGGAAAAAAATCCTGGTGGAGGTCCCTGCGATCAGGGAGAAGCTCTCCCGGAGATTCCTCCATGTCCTTGTGGATGAATATCAGGACACAAACAGGATACAGGCGGAGATTGTGGACCTGATGGCGTCAGGGCACAAGAATCTCATGGTCGTGGGCGATGACTCACAGGCCATCTATTCTTTCAGGGGGGCCTGCTTTGACAACATAATAGAGTTTCCGGAGAGATACCCTGAGACAAAGATTTTCAAGCTGACGACTAACTACCGCAGTTCAGAAGAAATACTGCGGCTGGCAAACGAAAGCATCGCATACAATACCAGGCAGTTCCCGAAGGTGCTGAATTCCCTTAAAAGGAGCGGCCCGCTGCCAGCGCTGATCCCCCTGAAGAACATGTCCCAGCAGGCGGAGTTTGTGTCCCAGAGGATACTCGACCTCGTGGATGAGGGGGTCCCGATGAAAGAGATCGCAGTTCTGTACCGTTCCCATTACCAGTCAATGGATTTACAGATGGAACTCACGAGGAGGAGAATCCCCTATGAAATAAGGTCGGGGCTGAGGTTCTTTGAGCAGGCGCACATCAAAGACATCATATCGTACCTCCGTGCCATTCTGAACCCGATGGACGAGATTTCGTGGACCAGAATCCTCAAACTGACCCCCGGTATCGGCAGCGTGACTGCGCGCAAGATATGGGAACAGGTAAAGACATCCGGAGCCCCTCTGGAAACGGTAGCATCTGAAGATATCCTGAACGTGCTTCCCAAAAGAGGGAGGGAAAGCTGGTCTGCATTTAAACATAATATGTCAGGGCTCAAAGAAGAGGGCGTCATGAGCAATCCATCAGAGACGATAAGGCAGCTCCTTGCGAATGGCTATGACGATTATCTTAAACGCAGCTTTGAAAATTACGCGGACAGGAGAGAAGACATAGAGCAGCTTTCGAATTATTCGAACAACTTTACATCGACAAGCGATTTTCTGAGTGATCTTGCCCTTTTGACAAATGTTCAGGCCGAAGACATCATCGAGCCGGACGAAGAGGGGGAAGCCATTGTCCTTTCCACGATCCACCGGGCAAAGGGGCTGGAGTGGTCACGGGTGTTTATCATCGGGTTGACAGACGGGAGTTTTCCCTCGGCTCGTTCTATGGGTGATGCGGAAAGCGAGGAAGAAGAGAGAAGGGTGTTCTATGTCGCGCTCACCAGGGCCAAGGACGAGCTTTATCTCTGCTATCCCATAATGGATAACCGCTGGTATGACGGGGCCATCGTAAAGCGGCCCTCTCTTTTCATACAGGAGCTGCCGGAGAATGCCTATGAGAGGTGGGAGATAGAGGAGTAGGTCAGATACATCACCATTGGCTATGACTACGGGATAATTGCAGCCTGATAATAAAGGCCGAAGTAATAAAAAGAATTCCTCCACGCGCTGCTGAGGGCAGTTCATTATTTTCCTGCCGTGGGAAAGGGATTATAATCTGTTTGTATGATAATATATGATTTTATTAAAATAATCAGGGATTTGGCTGAAACATGATATTCAGGATACTTAATAAGCCGGAATTGAGAGAGCTTTTCGATGTGCTGGCAGCGAACAGGATAATCGGTCCTGTCCAGAAGGGGACGAGTCACGATGGGAAACCCCTGTACGTCTTTGAACCTGTCTTTGACTTTAATGAACTGAAGCTCGATTACACGTCAACGACCCGTCCCGCAAAACGATATTTTCTTCCTTCTCATGAAACGCTTTGCACTTTCAGTATCCATGAAAATGGATGGGAGAAGTCTGTCGATTTTAATATCCATGAGCCGCACGTTTTTTTCGGCATGCATGCCTGCGACATAAACGCCCTTGACAAGCTGGACAAGGTGCTCCTGGAAAGCAATTTCCCGACACCCTATTATGCAGCCAAGCGGAAGAACATGTTCATCATCGGTATCGAATGCACTCCCCAGCCGTTCTGCTTCTGCCGGTCCATGGGCACGGACTCTGCCTTCCACGGTTTTGATATGTTCCTCACCGACCTCGGAGACAGGTATTTTGTTGAGGTGCAGTCTGTGGCTGCCTTTAATTTTCTTAAGAACATCAAGACCCGGGAGCCGGAAGAAAAGGACCACGCGAGGTACATGGAACTCGTTGCAGAGAAGAACAGGATGTTTACCACTATCGTAGATACCACTGACCTTGCAAAGATACTCGACATGGAGTTCCAGTCTGACGTGTGGAAATACTGGGGCGACAAGTGCCTTTCGTGCGGCACGTGCGCAAGCGTATGCCCCACGTGCTACTGCTACGGGGTTGAAGAGTCAGTTGATATTGATCTGAAGGGGGCCAAAAAGAAAAAACACCTTTATTCCTGCAACCTGATTGACTTTGCCGAGGTGGCGGGCGGCCACAATTTCAGGCCTGAAAGCCACACCCGTTTAAAATACCGTTACTACCACAAACACAGGGGCTTTATGGAAGAATTCGAGGAGTCTCTCTGTGTCGGGTGCGGCCGGTGCAGCGAGGCCTGCCTTGCAAAGATAACAGTGCCTGAAGTGATCGCCAGTGTCAGAAGCGGAGTGAAACCAAAAAGGAGATCCAGCCGGCATGGAAAATAGATTGCCGTTTGTTGACATTCTCAAGGGGGTCTCCGGTTTTCAGAGGAAGTCTGACCTTGGGAGTTTTGAATACAGCTACAAGGCCGAAATTACAAACGTATATCCCCTGACACAAAATGAAAAGCTCTATCAGATCCAGATAGTCGACCCTGATATGCGCAGGCGCTTTACGTTCAGGCCCGGCCAGTTTGTGATGCTCGAGGTCCCGGGAGTCGGGGAGGCGCCTTTTTCCATCTCATCGTCCCCTGTCCGACATGGCGATATCGAACTCTGCATCCGCAATGTAGGGAACCTGACGAACTTTCTCGCACGGGTGGAGCGGGGGGTGCAGGTCGGAATAACCGGGCCGTTCGGCACGAGTTTTCCCCTGGAGGACATGATAGGGCAGAACATATTCCTGATCGCCGGCGGGCTCGGTATCGCCCCGCTCAGGTCACCGGTGCTGTCTGTGCTTGAAAACCGCAGCAGATATGCAAATGTGGACATTATCTACGGCGCCAGGCAGCCCTCTGAACTGCTCTTTACCTATCAGTATGATATGTGGCGCAAATTTGATATCAGCCTTGATATCATTGTTGAGAAGCCTGACACACAGTGGAACGGGCCGGTTGGGCGAACCACCGATGTCCTCAGGGAGAAGGTAACAAAAGCGGGCAGTTTACTGAGCAATAACACATACGCTATTGTCTGCGGTCCGCCTGTCATGTTCAAGTTTGTCTGCAATATGCTCACAGAGGCGGGCGTGCCCATGCAGAAGATGTTTGTCTCTCTGGAGCGCCGCATGCACTGTGGCCGCGGCAAGTGCTGCCGCTGTAATGTAGGCTCCACCTACACCTGCCTGAAGGGGCCGGTATTCGACTACTGGTCGGTCATGAACCTGAAGGAGGCCATTTAATATGCCGGTTGAGAAGTATCTCGGGGTACCCCTGCACAGGCCGAAGGTGGCGTTTTTTGAATTTACCGCCTGCGAGGGGTGTCAGCTGCAGATACTGAATAATGAGGCGACCCTTCTGGACTTTCTATCCCTCCTTGAAGTGGTGACGTTCCGTGAGGCCATGAAGGAGCGCTCCGATGATTATGAAATAGCCTTTGTCGAAGGGAGCATTACCCGCGCTGACGAGGCAAGGAGATTAAAAGTGATCCGCAGCAAGGCAAAGATTCTTGTGGCCATGGGAAGCTGCGCCTGTTTTGGCGGGGTGAACCAGTTAAAAAACCGCTTCAATAATCTTGCGTGGGTCAAAGAGCAGGTGTACGGCACGTTTCCCATTGAGACGGAAGAGGCAAGGCCGCTTGAGGACGTTGTACCCGTAGACTTGAAGATATACGGATGCCCTGTAAAAAAAGAAGAAGTAGAAAAGATCGTCACAAACCTTGTGCTCGGCAAGTCGGTTAACCATCCCAAATACCCGGTCTGCATGGAGTGTATGGCAAACGACAATATATGCCTCTATAAATTAGGCGAGCCCTGTCTCGGACCAGTGACACGCGCCGGATGCGACGCATGGTGTCCGGGGAGCCGTCGCGGGTGCTGGGGCTGCAGAGGGCCGGCGGATGCTGCGAATGTGGATCAGATCATCAGCATCATGGATGAACACAAGTTTTCGGCCGAGACGATTATTGACCGTCTTGAGTGTTTCGGGGGCTTTAGAGAATTTGCCGAGGCCCTAAAAAAGAAGACCGCCACGTCAAAGACTAAAAAGAAGAGAGCAGGCAAATGAACATCTCATGTAACATAAAGATTAATCACGTAAGCCGGGTGGAAGGACACGGCAACATACATATAAAAATAAAAGGCGGCAAGGTCATGGAAGCGCAATGGGAAGTCGTTGAGACACCGCGTTTCTTTGAGGCCATGCTTGTGGGGAAGCAGTGGGACAATGCCCCCTGGATCTGCGGCCGGATCTGCGGCATATGCTCTATCGGACATACCCTTGCGAGTATTCGGGCGGTTGAAAACGCCTTCGGGATCGTGCCGTCGGAACAGACGCGGAAGCTGAGATTGCTGCTCAAGCATATGGAGACCCTCCAGAGCCATATCCTTCACCTGTATTTTCTTGCAGCGCCGGATTTCCTGAACACGGGAAGCGTGTTTCCCCTTATCAAATCCCATCCGGATGTGGTTGCCAGGGCCGCAAGGATTAAGCTTGTTGCGAACGATGCCTGCGACATCATCGGAGGGCGCAGAATCCACCCTACAAGGACCGTTGTTGGAGGCTTTACCATGCTGCCGGACAAGTGCATGCTTGAAACCCTGAAAAGGCGGCTTGAAGACGCGATGACTGACTTACACCGTACTGCTGAGCTTTTCAGGTCATTCCCTGTTCCTGACTTTATGCGGGAGACAGAGTTTGTATCGCTCAGGGGCAACGGTGAATATCCGTTTATCGGGGGGGATCTTGTCTCTACTGATGGCGTCCGAAGGAAAGAGCAGGATTATGAAAAGATGACAAACGAGTATACCGTAGACCGGTCTACAGCCAAATGGGCGCGTCTTTCCAGGGACTCATTTGCCGTTGGCTCCCTGGCACGACTGAATAATAATTTTGCATTTCTCCATCCCGCGGCCAGAGAGCTTTCCGAGAGCTTCGGGCTGCGTCCCGTGAACCACAATCCCTTTATGAACAATATTGCCCAGCTTGTAGAATGCGTACACGTCACCCTCGACTCCATAACCATGATCAGCGAATTTCTGGATGCTGAATGGGATGAACCGAGGCAGGCGGTAAAACACAAAAAGGGCAAAGGGGTTGCTGCCGTAGAGGTCCCAAGGGGGATTCTGTACCACAGTTACGAATTTGACCGGGCCGGGAAGATTGTAAGATGCGACTGTGTCATCCCCACCGGACAGAACCACGCCAATATACAGCATGACCTCAGGGAACTGGCAGCGCAGTCTGCATCAATGGGGAGGAAAGATGCCGAGATCGAACTCCTCGCGGAAATGCTTGTACGCTCCTATGACCCCTGCATCTCCTGTTCTGTGCATTAGGCCCCGGTCATTCTGCAGGAATCCCACGTTCTACGTGCACATGATATGAGATGAATTTATCCATCTGCTCCCGGGCTTATATAATGAGGTACTGTTTTTGTGCCGTACTTCCTGCTCTTGACATCTGCTTTTTATATGAGTAATATCTTAGCCATTCCATTATGGGATATATTCAATTACGGGATAAAGCAGGACATAAAAAATGAAGACCATATCTTTAAAGATTACAAGTAAAATGCCGATAAGAACTCATCCTGAAGCGTTAGGAGGAGGGTATACAATGTCACAGTCATCGCGTAACAGCAAGTGTGCCTTTGTGGATAAGAAAATTGAAGAGTTCTGTCAAAGCTCGGCAACACTGCTGGAAAGCATCCATACCAAATACGGATGCGCTGAAAAAGGGATTCCCCCAAAGAAAGCAAAAAGAAGAAAAGAGAAAGAAATAAAGGTAGAGGAGATCGAAGAAGGTATCGATGAATTTCCTGA
>DKBK01000119.1 GCA_002451135.1 Nitrospiraceae bacterium UBA6902 | reverse complement strand
AGTGCGTTGAAGTCGTTGGAGTCGGATGGGGATCCTGAGGCTGAGGTGAACAAGTCGATATTGGAGTTGATGGATGCGGTGGATGGGTACATCCCGGAGCCGGCGCGGTTGGTGGACATGCCGTTTTTGATGCCGATAGAGGACGTGTTCAGCATACCGGGAAGGGGCACGGTGGTCACGGGCAGAGTGGAGAGGGGAATAGTAAAGGTGGGGGAGGAAGTGGAGATAGTGGGGCTTGGAGAGACGAGGAAGACGGTGGCGACGGGAGTAGAGATGTTCCGGAAGCTGCTTGATGAGGGAAGGGCGGGGGATAATATAGGAGTGTTGCTGAGAGGAACGGCCAAGGATGAAGTGGAGAGGGGGATGGTGCTGGCAAAGCCCGGGAGTATAACCCCGCACAAGAAGTTCAAGGCAGAGGTATATGTGTTGACGAAGGAAGAAGGAGGGCGGNNGGAGTGGAGATGGTGATGCCGGGAGATAATATCACGATGGAAATAGAGCTGATCACGACGATCGCGATGGAGAAGGAGTTGAGGTTTGCGGTACGAGAAGGCGGAAGGACCGTGGGAGCAGGGGTCGTTACCGAGGTTGTTGAATAAAGAATGGCTGAGGGCGAGACGTTATTGGCTGTCAGCATAAATAAATACTGAAAGATAAATAAAGATAAATTATGAATGAAAAAATAAGGATAAATTTAAGGGCATACGATCACAGGCTGCTTGACCAGTCAGTGAAGGAGATTGTTGAAACAGCAAAGAGGACGGGAGCGAAAATCTCCGGGCCTGTACCTCTGCCGACCAGGATCCATAAAATCACTGTGCTCAGGTCTCCCCATATAGATAAGAAATCAAGGGAGCAGTTTGAAATTAGGACGCATAAGAGACTTGTGGATATCCTCGATCCTACGCCTCAGACTGTTGATGCCCTTATGAAATTAGATCTTGCAGCAGGAGTAGATGTAGAGATAAAACTATGAAAGGCATACTCGGCAAGAAATTAGGCACAACGCAGGTATTTACGGAAGACGGCCGTCTTATACCGGTTACGGTTATAGAGGCAGGACCTGTGAAGGTAGTGCAAAAGAAGGAAAAAGATAAGGACGGATACGAGGCCCTGCAAATGGGGTTTGATGTGATAAGAAAAGAAAAAAATGTCACCAAACCGATGAAAGGCCACTTTAAAAAAACGTCCTCATCTTTTTACCGCTTTATCAAAGAGATAGATATGGAAGGATTTAACGCGGGGGATGACATCACCGTGGATATTTTTTCCAAAGGCGAAAGGGTCTCTGTGGTGGGTACGTCAAAAGGGAAGGGCTTTCAGGGTGTCATGAAACGTCATAATTACAAGGGCGGGCCTGGTTCTCACGGCTCCATGTTCAACAGGGCCCCCGGTTCTATAGGATCGAGTTCCTATCCTTCAAGGGTTTTTAAAAACAAGGCGCTGCCCGGTCATATGGGGGATGAAAGGGTGACCGTAAAAAATATTGAAATTATAGATGTGAGAAAAGAACAGAATATACTGCTTGTCAAAGGTGCGGTGCCGGGCGCAACCGGCGGGTACGTAATAATCAAATCCGCATCGCCTGTTCCCGTAAAGGAAAGCTAATGGCCGAGATAGAAATAATAAATCAGAACAATAAATCCGTAGGAAAGGCCGACCTTCCTGACGACATATTTGGCGTAGAAGTCAGAAGGGCACTTCTTCATGAGGTTGTGCATAATCATCTCGCAAATAAGAGACAGGGTACTGCATCAACGAAAACAAGGGGAATGGTGAGCGGAGGCGGCAAGAAACCGTATAAGCAGAAAGGCACGGGGAGGGCCCGGGCAGGCAGCAACAGATCTCCCTTGTGGAAAGGAGGGGGGACAGTTTTTGGTCCGCATCCTCGTGACTATTCATATAAACTTCCCAAGAAAGTGAAGTGGTCGGCTCTCAGTTCTGCGCTGTCAGCCAAACTCGCAGACGGAGAGGTAATCTTAATTGATAATATATCTGTTACAGAGCCCAAGACCAAGGCGGTAAAAGGACTGCTGGACAATCTTGGCCTGAAAAATAACGTGTTAATAATTGTGCCTGAGAGAAATGATGCCCTTGAACTTGCCTCGCGTAATATACCGAAGGTCAACGTCGCGAGGGTGAGCGAGCTCAATGTGTACTCAATACTTTCACATGAAAAACTGCTTATCTCCAAAGATGCAATTGAAAAGATGAAAGAGGCCTATTCAGGATGAAACATTCGTATGATGTCCTCCATGGACCAATGCTGACAGAAAAGGGGACTTTAATGAAGGAGACTGACAATAAGGTCCTTTTTAAAGTGGCCAGGAGCGCCAATAAGATTGAGATCAAGAAGGCAGTTGAAGAAATATTTAAGGTGAAGGTCGATCGTGTTGCGACAATGAACTATCAGGGAAAGAAAAAGCGTATGGGAAAACATGAAGGAAAAAGGCCGGACTGGAAAAAGGCCATCATTACTCTGAAAAAGGGAGAAAAACTCGATTTTGTTGAAGGTGTATAAATGGGAGTGAGAAAATTTAAACCAACATCGCCGGGTACACGTTTCAGGAGCGGCTCGGATTTTTCCGAGATCACTACCGCAACGCCGTATAAGCCGCTCTTAAAACCCAGGAAAAAAACCGGAGGAAGAAGCAACTCAGGGCGTATATCGATGTGGCAAAAAGGCGGCGGGCATAAACGGGCCTACCGGATTATCGATTTCAAACGTGATAAGACAAATATTCCGTGCAGCGTGGAGACGATAGAATATGATCCTAACAGGACCTCACGTATTGCCTTATTGAAATATGCAGACGGCGAGAGAAGATATATCCTGGCGCCGGTTGGAGTGCAGGTAGGTGATTCGCTCCTGTCCGGACCGGATGCTGAAATAAAAACCGGGAATGCACTTCCTGTGAAGAATATTCCCCTCGGGACGATTATACATAATATCGAACTCCGTCCTGGACAGGGGGGGAAGATAGCAAGGAGCGCAGGGGCATATGCCCAGCTGGTGGCAAAGGATGAAAAGATGTGCCAGTTAAAACTGGCATCTACGGAAGTCAGATTTGTGCCGTCAGAATGCATAGCGACAATCGGGCAGATAGGAAATGTTGAGCACGAGAACATATCAATCGGCAAGGCCGGCAGAAACCGCTGGCTTGGCAGGAGACCGAGCGTAAGAGGAGTGGTAATGAACCCGCATGATCACCCGCTTGGGGGCGGCGAAGGCAAGACGTCAGGCGGCAGACCTCCTGTTTCTCCATGGGGGAAACCGGAAGGGAAAAAGACCAGAAACAATCAGAGAACCGACAGCTTTATCGTGAGAAGAAGGAAATCAAAATAGATAGAGGTAAGAGGATGTTTAGGGAGGGAACGTTTTGTCCAGATCATTAAAAAAAGGACCATTTGTGGATGTAAAGCTCATGAAGAAGATCTTATCGATGAATGAGAAAAATGAAAGGAACGTTATCAAGACGTGGTCGCGGAGATCTACGGTCACTCCTGAATTTATAGGGCATACGCTCGCGGTGCATAACGGCAGAAAGTTTATCCCCGTATATGTTACGGAAAATATGGTGGGCCATAAACTGGGCGAGTTTTCTCCCACAAGGACGTTCAGGGCGCACTCAGGTGAAAAGAAGGAAAAGGCTAAAACATAGTCAGAGGTAATTGAAGGTGGAAACGAGAGCTAAATTAAAATACGCGAGAATAACACCGAGAAAGTTGAGGAGAGTAACAGATGTAATTAAAGGGAAAAAGGCGGGAGACGCCATGGTCAACCTTCAATTACTTCCTCACAAAGGCGGTAAAATTGTTTCAAAAATATTAAAATCCGCAATGGCAAATGCGGAACAGAAAAAGGTGGCGGACCCGGAATCGATGAAGGTGGCTAAGGTCTTTGTAGACCAGGGACCGACCATGAAAAGGATGACGCCGCGTTCTATGGGCCGGGCGGACATTATAAAGAAAAGAACCTGTCATATCACGTTGGTATTGGAAGAATAAATTAATAAGGAGGCTTGATTTTGGGGCAGAAGACACATCCGATAGGCGTAAGGCTGGGAATCATAAAGACCTGGAATTCAAAATGGTTCGCCAAAAAGAATTACAGCGACCTGCTGTTTGAGGATTTGACCATTCAGAAGTATATTAAGGCGAATCTCTTCCATGCGGGTGTCCCCAAAGTCGAGATCGAAAGGACCGGCCAGAAAATCAGGGCCACGATACATACTGCGCGTCCTGGAATCATTATAGGCAAAAAGGGTGCTGAGGTTGAGAAACTCAAGAAAGAGCTGGAAGGCATTACCGGCAAAGAGATGAGCATAGACATAAAGGAAATAAGAAAGCCTGAACTGGATGCACAGCTGGTTGCGGAGAATATCGCGCTCCAGCTTGAAAAAAGGATTGCGTTCAGGCGGGCGATGAAGAAAGCAGTAGCCTCAGCAATGCGATTCGGCGCGCTGGGCATAAAAGTGTCGTGCGGAGGACGGCTTGCCGGAGCCGAAATTGCAAGGTCGGAATGGTACAGAGAGGGCAGGGTGCCCCTGCATACATTCAGGTCCGACATAGACTATGGCACGGCCGAAGCAAGAACGACGTATGGAAGGATCGGGGTTAAGGTCTGGGTATATAAAGGTGATATACTGCAGGAACCCGCGATTGCATCTTCTGCCGGTGAAACGGTACTTTGAGAGGATAATTAATCATGTTAATGCCCAAGAAAGTTAAATTCAGGAAAATGCAGAAGGGGAATATGAATGGCAAGGCATATGCCGGTTCAGATGTTGCCTTTGGCGAGTATGGACTTAAGGCAATGGAGCCGGGTTGGGTGTCAAATCGTCAAATAGAGGCGGCAAGGGTTGCCATCACGAGGCATGCCAAGAGAGGGTGTAAGGTATGGATAAGAATCTTTCCTGACAAGCCATTGACCAAGAAACCTGCTGAAACCAGAATGGGCAAAGGAAAGGGTGCTCCCGAGTCGTGGGTTGCAGTTGTAAAACCAGGGAGAATTTTATATGAAATGGCCGGCGTAACAGAGGATGTTGCGAAAGAATCTCTGAGACTGGCTTCATATAAGCTGGCAATTGCCACCAAGTTTGTAAAGAGGGCCGGATAAAATGGAAAAAACATCTGAATTCAGGACAAAGACAGTTGAAGAACTCAGGCAGGAGGAAAAGGACCTGAGAAAGGAACTTTTCAATCTGAGATTTCAAAAAGTTACCGGGGAAATAGAGAACCCGCTGCGAATCAGGCGGGTGAGGAAAGATATCGCAAGAGTATTAACAGTCATAAATGAAAAGTCGAAAGCGGAGAGAGGAAAGATAAAAGCTTAATTTTTTAATGCCGTAAGGGCGTATAACAATAAGCCCCTACATTAAGAACGGGATAGAAACATGCCAAAGAAGATTTACACAGGTAATGTCGTAAGCGATAAAATGAACAAGACGGTTGTGGTCGCTGTTACCAGGACAACACAGCATCCGGTATACAAAAAGACAATCAAGAAGATCACAAAATTTAAAGCACATGATGAAGAAAACAAGTGTAAAACCGGCGACAGGATATCGATCATTGAATCAAGACCGTTAAGTAAAGACAAGAGATGGAAAGTCCTTGATATTGTTAAAAGAGGAAACGAATGATCCAGCAGGAGACTGTTTTAGAAGTTGCAGACAATTCGGGAGCCAAAAAAGTCCTGTGCATCAGGGTCCTTGGAGGGTTCCACCGGAGATATGCAAGAATCGGTGACAAGATAGTGGTAAGTGTGAAGGAAGCTGAGCCTAACACGAACATAAAAAAGGGAACGGTAGCCAAGGCGGTTGTGGTCAGGACTAAAAAGGCCATGAGAAGACCGGATGGCTCATATATAAGATTTGATCAGAACGCAGCGGTTCTGATCAATGCCGAAGGCGACCCGATAGGCACAAGAATTTTCGGCCCGGTAGCCAGGGAACTCAGGTGGAAGGAATTCATGAAGATTGTTTCACTGGCGCCTGAGGTCATTTAAGGAGATAACGTGGGTCTAGGATTAAGGAAAAATGATACGGTAGTAATAATTACCGGGGACGAGAAGGGCAAGAAAGGCAGGGTTCTTGGCGTTGATCCGGGGAATAAGAGGCTCCTTGTTGAAAAGTTGAATATGATTAAGAGACATATGAAGCCGAGCAAGAAATATTCGCAGGGGGGCATTATAGAAAAAGAGGCGCCTGTACAAATATCAAATGTGATGCTTGTGTGTCCCAAGTGCAGTAAACCGACCAGGATCGGCAACAGCATCCTGGAAAACGGTAAGAAGATCAGGAGTTGCAGGAAGTGCGGGGAGGTTGTTGATTAATTATGTCCAGACTAAGGGAAAAATATAAGAGTGAAGTGGCGCCCCAGCTGATGAAGGATTTCTCCTATAAAAGCAGCATGCAAGTACCGAAGATCAAGAGTATCGTACTGAACGTCGGGATGGGAGAAGCCATGCAGGACATTAAACTGCTTGAATCAGCGGTTAAGGAGATGGCGACAATAACTGGGCAGGCACCTGTAATCACACGGGCCAGGAAATCCATCGCCGCCTTTAAACTGCGGGAAGGGATGCCGATAGGGTGCAGGGTCACATTACGAGGCACGAGAATGTATGACTTTCTTGATAAGTTTATCAGCCTGGCCTTGCCGAGAATAAGGGATTTTAAGGGGGTTTCGGCAAAATCATTTGACGGCAGGGGCAACTATGCCTTTGGAGTAAAAGAGCAGATTATATTTCCGGAAATTAATTATGACAAGGTCGCCAGCATTCACGGGATGGATATTGTTATTGTCACGTCAGCAAAAACAAATGAAGAAGGCCGGGCACTCCTTAAATATTTAGGGATGCCTTTCAGGAGTTAATAAATCAGAGTTCGATCGTTAAAAGGAATATTCAATGGCAAAGAAGAGTCTTATAGCAAAACAAAAAAGAACTCCCAAGTTTAAGGTCAGAGCGTATCACAGGTGCAGCCTGTGCGGAAGGTCGAGGGCCTATTTACGTAAATTCGGCATATGCAGGATATGTTTCAGGACCCTCGCCCTGAAAGGCCAGATCCCTGGCGTGACAAAATCTAGCTGGTAGAGGTATGCGATTATGATGACAGATCCAATTGCAGATATGCTTACAAGAATCAGGAATGCCAACATGGCTAAACTTGAGAAAGTAGACGTACCTGCATCGAAACTGAAAATTGAACTAACCAAGATTCTTAAAGAAAAAGGATTTATAAAGAGCTTCAAAGTAGTCCGGGACCGGAAGCAGGGAATCATAAGGATTTCTCTGAAATATTTCGAAGGCCAGGAGAAGGTAATAACCGGGATGAAGAGGATAAGCAAACCGGGCAGAAGAGTATACGTTGATAAAACAGAAATCCCCAGGGTCATGGGGGGATATGGGATTGCCATACTGACCACGTCAAAGGGAATAAAAACAGATGATATTTGCCGCCGTGAAGGTATTGGCGGCGAGGTCTTGTGCAGTATATGGTAATACACCGTGCAATCGGTTTGATATGCGGCAAAGTGTACGCCGGTAATTTTTAGGAGATACGATGTCAAGAGTAGGTAAAAATCCGATAAATATGCCCCAAGGGGTAAATATAAAACTGCAGGGCAGCCTTATTACGGTGAAGGGCCCCAAGGGGGAACTCAATTGGAATTGTCCGGAAGGGATGAAGGTGTCTGTCCAGGACAACAGTATCGTTGTTGAAAGAGAGTCTGATACGAAACTGATCAGATCGCTCCATGGCACCACGAGGAGCATCATCGCAAATATGGTTACAGGGACAAGCGCGGGATATGAGAGAGTACTTGAAATTAGCGGGGTAGGATACAGGGCGCAGGTGCAGGGGCAGAAGATAAATTTTACGCTAGGATACTCTCATCCTATTGAATTTCAGCTGCCCCCGGGGATTAGTGCAGAGGTCGATAAGAAACAGACCATGTTGACGCTTCGGGGAATAGACAAGCATCTCATAGGTCAGGTTTCAGCTAATATCCGTTCATTAAGAACGCCGAATATTTATAAGGGCAAGGGTATCAGATATGCCGGTGAAGTGATCAAACTTAAAGTGGGGAAGGCCGGGAAGAAGTAAATGAATTTCATGGATAATATTAATAAATTTTTGAGGAGTTTATCGTGAGGTTAAGTAAAGAAAACGCACGTAAGGCAAGACATAACAGAGTCAGAAAGAAAGTAACCGGCACCCCTGACAAGCCAAGGCTGAATGTGTTCAGAAGCGTCAAACACATTTATGTTCAAGTCATAGATGATTATTCCAGCAAAACACTCGCTGCCGCGTCAAGTTTAGACAAAGAGCTTAAAGGAAAGATCAAGACAGGCGGAAATATAGAAGCAGCGAAGACCGTTGGACAGTTAGTGGCCAGACGAGCTGCAGATAAAGGCATTAAAAATATTGTTTTTGACAGGAGCGGATATCTTTATCACGGAAGAATCAAGGCCCTGGCAGATGCAGCAAGAGAAGGGGGCCTGGAATTTTGATTTTCAGATCCCAAATTCTAAATCACGAATTAATATGGAGGAAAAGTGGGCAGGATTGACCCGGAGAGTTTAAGCTCGATAAAAGATAAAGTCATATATATAAACAGAGTTGCCAAAGTTGTTAAAGGCGGACGACGCTTTTCTTTCAGCGCGCTGGTAGTGGTAGGTGATGAAAGCGGCCATATAGGTTTCGGAAAAGGCAAGGCCGTAGAAGTCCCCGAGGCTATCAGAAAGGCAGTGGAACAGGCAAAAAGGTCCCTGGTAAAGATTTCGATCAAGCACGGGACAATCCCTCATCAGATTAACGGTATTTATGGCGCGGGGAAAGTCGTTATGCACCCTGCGAAACCCGGGACTGGTCTTATTGCAGGTGGTCCGGTCAGGGCAATTATGGAAGTGGTCGGTATCCGTAATATCGTTGCAAAATCAATCGGAAGCCGGAATCCGTTTAACACCGTCAGGGCCACGATCGACGGGTTGCTGAAATTAAAGGATGAGGAAAGCGTTTCAAGAAGAACGGGTAAGACTGAAGAGGAAAAAAAGGGATCCATCAATGAGAACGCTTAAAATAACGTTGAAACGAAGTGTGATAGGAACACCTGAGAAGCACAGAAGAATAATAAGGTCTCTGGGGTTAAGGAAAATCAACCAGAGTGTGATACACAATGACACCCCTACTATAAGAGGTCAGATTCACAAAACTTCTCACTTGATTGAAGTCAGCGAGGAAGCGGAGGGTAAATGAAATTATCAGATCTTGCACCGGCTCCGGGAAGCAGAAAAAGAAAAAAGAGAGTGGGCAGGGGACCCGGATCAGGCCACGGTAAGACTTCATGCAGGGGGCATAAAGGCCAGAAGGCAAGGACCGGCGGCGGCACCAAGCCAGGTTTTGAAGGCGGACAGATGCCATTGCAGCGAAGGCTTCCGAAACGTGGATTTACGAATATTTTCCAGAAACAATATACAATTGTAAATCTCGCTGCTCTGGATAAACTTTCTGAGACAGAAATAACACCCGAGGTTCTCATAAAAGAAGGCATAGTAAAAAAGGTCCAGGACGGTATTAAAATTCTGGGAAGCGGAGAAATCACGAGACCGGTTACCGTAACAGCCCATGCCTTCAGTGTGTCAGCAAAGGAGAAAATAATTAACGCGAAGGGTAAAGTAGAAGTCATTTAAGATAAAAATTAAATAACATAAAATACGTAATTAAAACACACCGTGGTTTTCATTATTGAATTTTAAATTTATGGCATCGTGAGTATTATCAATAGTTTCCAGAACGTCTTCCGAATCGCAGAGCTGAAAAGCAGGATACTTTTCACTCTTGGCCTGTTGGCCATTTACAGGATAGGCGCCCATATTCCCACCCCGGGCATTAACGGAGAAGAATTAAGTAAATTTCTCATGGAAAAGGGCGGTGCCCTCATGGGATTCTTTGATATGTTTTCCGGTGGCGCGCTTTCAAGGGCAACCATCTTTGCCCTTGGAATTATGCCTTATATCAGTGCCTCAATTATCCTGCAGCTCTTAACCGTTGTTATTCCCGCCCTGGGAAGGCTCGCGAAAGAGGGTGAAGCAGGACGGAAGAAGATCACCCAATATACGCGTTATGGCACGGTAGTCATAAGCATCATACAGTCCATTGGAATAGCGGTTGGAATTGAAAGCATGAGTGAGGGCGCCTTTGTTCAGAATCCTGGGTGGTCATTCAGGCTGCTATCAATGATTACGATGACATCCGGCACTGCTTTTCTCATGTGGCTGGGAGAACAAATAACTGAGCGTGGTATTGGCAATGGCATTTCTCTTATCATCTTCGCCGGAATAGTAGCGGGCTTCCCTCGCGCGGTAATTAGTTCCATATCCCTGATAAGGGCCGGTGAACTTCACCTGTTATTAATGCTGCTTGTAATTGTGATGATGATAGCCGTTATTGCCATCATCGTGTATGTAGAGAGGGGCCAGCGAAAAATTCCCGTACAGTACGCGAAGAGGGTTGTGGGGAAAAAGGTGTACGGCGGGCAGAGCACACACCTGCCCCTTAAGGTAAATACCGCAGGCGTTATTCCTCCTATATTTGCTTCTTCCATTATCATGTTCCCTGCGACGATCGCGGGTTTTATCGCGATACCATGGGTCCAGTCACTGGCACGCCAGTTATCGCCCGGGACGGTGTTTTATACCATGTTATATGTCGGTATGATTTTCTTTTTCTGCTATTTTTATACGTCCATAACATTTAATCCGGTGGATATTGCAGATAACCTGAAAAAATATGGAGGCTTTGTTCCCGGGGTGCGGCCAGGACAAAAGACGGCTGACTTTATTTATCATGTCCTTGCCAGAATTACATTTGGAGGTGCTGTCTATCTTGCGGCGGTCTGTATATTCCCGGATATATTGAGGGGCTATTTTAATGTTCCGTTTTATTTCGGAGGTACATCCATATTGATTGTAGTCGGTGTAGCACTTGATACTGTGTCACAGATGGAATCTCATCTCGTTACCCGCTCATATGAAGGGTTTCTTAAAAAAGGGAGAGTCAAGGGCAGGAGAAGCTGAGAATAGAAGGCAAATATTAACCGGAGAAGGTTCCCGTAATATCTGTACATTGATCATTGATAGTTCTTAAATCAGAAGATGAAATAAAAAAGATGGCAGAATCATGCCGGATAGTCGCGGAGGTATTTGAAGGGATAAAAAAGAAAATTTCCCCCGGTGTGTCGACGAAAGAAATAAACGAATTTGCTGAATCGTATATAATTTCCAGAGGAGCACGCCCCGCTTTTAAGGGGTATAGAGGGTATCCGGCAAGCGTATGCACCTCAATAAACGAGCAGGTAGTCCATGGAATCCCTTCATCTCAGAAATTAAGAGAGGGAGATATAATAAGTCTCGATATCGGTGTATTTTATAAAGGGTTTTATGGAGATGCAGCAGTAACGTTGCCTGTAGGGTCAGTCAGCAACCAGGCCATGAAGCTGATCTCGGTGACCGAAAAGGCGTTGGAAGCCGGCATGGAAAGGGCAGTTGCAGGCAACAGGCTGTCTGATATTTCATCTGCCATTCAGGGATGTGTTGAGGCAGAAGGTTTTTCGATAGTGAGAAGTTTTGTGGGTCATGGAATAGGCAGGGAACTTCATGAAGAACCACAGATACCCAATTTTGGGAAACCAGGGGAAGGCCCGGAACTGAGGCCGGGAATGACGCTTGCAATCGAACCCATGGTCAATGAAGGAGGGTGGGAAGTCGTTATTTTGAATGACGGCTGGACTGCCGTAACAAAAGACCGGAGTTTGTCGGCTCATTTTGAGCATACGGTTGCTATTACAAAGAATGGATGTAATATATTGACTAAATTATGAAGAATAATTATAATTATTAGTTCTATTATGCCAAAAGAAGAGGCTATTGAAGTACAGGGAACTATCCTTGAAAATTTGCCTAATGCCATGTTCAGGGTTGAGCTTGAAAACGGGCAGCGGATACTTGCCTATGTGTCCGGCAAGATGCGCATGCATTTTATAAAAATATTACCCGGGGATAAGGTCACTATTGAGCTGTCACCTTATGACCTTACCAAGGGAAGAATAACGTATAGATTTAAATAAAAAGAATGAATGCGGAAAGGTGATCGAATCGCTTAATTACCTTCGCATGATTCATGAAAATGGAGATGTAAATGAAAGTACGTTCATCAGTAAAACCCATTTGTGCAAAATGCAAGGTGATCAAAAGAGAAGGGGTAGTCAGGGTCATATGCAGCAACCCAAAGCACAAACAAAGACAGGGATAAGAGAGGAAAGATAACGTGAGAATTGCGGGAATTGATTTACCAAAGAATGAACGGGTAGAAATAAGTTTAACGAGGATTTTCGGCGTCGGCAGGACCGTCTCCAAAAAGATATTACAGGAAACTGGTATTGATCCCAATAAGAAGTCAAAAGATCTTACCGATGAGGAAGGGTTGAAGATCAGGACAGTGATGGACAGGGACCTGAAAGTTGAAGGAGATTTAAGACGTGAAATTACCATGAATATAAAAAGGCTTCAGGATATTGGCAGCTACAGAGGACTCAGGCACAGGTCACGGTTGCCGAGTAGAGGACAGAGAACAAAGACAAATGCCCGCACCCGAAAGGGTCCCCGTAAAGCTATCGGTAGCATGAAGAAGAAGGGATAGACAAGTCATGGCACAGAAGAAAAGAAAAGGCGGAAAAAAAGAAAAAAAGGTAGTACATTCAGGAGAGGCATACATTCAGGCTACATTTAATAATACGATAATTACTATCGCCGACCAGAACGGCAATGTGGTGTCCTGGTCTTCTGCGGGGGCACAGGGATTCAAGGGCTCGAGAAAGGGAACACCGTATGCCGCACAGATAGCAGCGGATGTTGTTGCAAAAAAAGCAATGGGTTTTGGGATGCGGCAGATTGATGTGTACGTAAAAGGTCCCGGTGCAGGCAGGGAATCGGCAATCAGGGCCCTTCAGGCAGCCGGCCTTGAGATCAATCTTATCAAAGATGTGACGCCTGTTCCCCATAATGGCACGAAACCCCCGAAAAGGAGAAGAGTATAGTGGCAAGATACAGAGATGCATTGTGCAGGTTGTGCAGAAGAGAAAGCGAGAAGCTGTTTCTTAAAGGAGACAGATGTTATACAGATAAATGCGCTGTTGAAAGAAGAAAATATCCGCCCGGCCAGCATGGTCAAAGAAGGAGAAAGCTTTCTGATTATGCACTGCAGCTGAGGGAGAAACAGAAGGCGAAAGAGACATATGGGGTGCTCGAGAATCAGTTTAAAAGATATTTTTATATGGCTGACAAGAAAAAAGGGATTACAGGAAGCTATCTTTTACAGTTGCTGGAGTGCAGGCTTGATAATGTAGTATTTCGACTTGGATTTGCCTCAAATCGAAGGCAGGCGAGACAACTGGTATTGCACGGTCATGTAACCGTGAATGGCCGGAGGGTGAACATTCCTTCCAAGCTTGTCCGTCAGGGTGATGTCATAGGCCTTAAAGAGTCAAGTAAAAAAAATGTAATTATCGAAGAGAATATTGCCAAGATGGAACACAGAGGGCTCCCTGTATGGTTGGAAATGGATATCACTGAACTCAAAGGTAAAATACTGCATTATCCTACGAGAGATGAGATTCAGTTGCCTGTTCAGGAGCAGTTGATAGTTGAATTGTATTCAAAATAATATAAATTATTCTGTAGATTAAAATAAGGGATTACACAGAGGGGAAAGAATCTGTATAATCATACAAGGAGGCTTAATGGATCTTAGGAAGAAAGGCTTTCAATTACCTGAAAATATTAGTTTTGATTCTGAAAGCCTGACAAATACATATGGTAAGCTTTATGCTGAAGCTTATGAAAGAGGATATGGCACCACGATAGGGAATGCATTAAGAAGGGTTTTGCTTTCATCTATTGAAGGTGCCGCAGTTACCTCGATCAGGGTCCCGGGGGTATTGCATGAGTTTTCCACTATCCCGGGAGTAAAAGAAGATGTGGTGGACATTATACTTAATGTAAAACAGCTCAGGTTCAATTTGCATTCTGACGAACCCAAGGTCGTATCAATTAATGTCAAGGGGCCTGCGACGGTTACTGGAAAGGATATCACCGGAGACCAGGTCGATGTCCTGTCCCCTGATCAGCATATTTTAACATTAGGGAAGGGTGCTGATTTTTCCATGGAGCTGACTGTCGCAAAAGGGAAGGGGTACATTACCGCGGACTTGAATAAACAGGAAGATCAAACCGTCGATACGATTGCAATAGATTCAATATTCACTCCTATCAAGAAGGTTAATTTCTGGGTGGAAGACGCGAGGGTTGGGCGTTCCACTGACTATGACAAACTTATTATGGAAATAAGTACCGACGGGAGCATCACACCTAAAGACGCAGTAGCGCAGGCCGCGAATATTCTGAAGGAGCATTTATCCCTCTTTTTCCTTGATGGAGAGAAGGTAAAGGAAGAGGTGAAGGCGCCTGCTGAGGAGACAGAACAAAATCCGGGGTTCAGCGACGATTTCTATGATGAGGAACCGGGCGAGGTAAATGAAAACCTTCTTAAAAGTGTAGAAGAGCTTGAGCTCTCGGTCAGATCATACAACTGTTTGAAAAATGCGAATATCCGTACGCTCGCTGACCTGGTGCAAAAAACTGAGCAGGAAATGCTGAGGACCAAGAATTTTGGACGCAAGTCTTTAAATGAGATAAAAGAGCTTATCGTCTCGATGGGGTTACATTTTAATATGAGGGTCGACACTGAAGAATTAGAAAAATTATCGGCAAGCAAGAGGTCCCAGAATGCGACATAGAGTAGCGGGAAAAGGATTCGGGAGAAATACAAATCACAGAAAAGCACTGTTGAGAAATCTGGTTGCGTCATTATTTCAACATCTAAAAATAGAGACGACAGCGGTCAAGGCAAAAGAGACGAAAAGGATAGCAGAGAGAGTAATCACCCTCGGCAGAAAGGGAGACCTCCATTCAAGAAGGCTCGCACTTGCCCATATTCCTAACAAGAATGTGATCACCAAACTGTTCACTGAAATTGCCCCGAAAATCGACAGAAACAGCGGCTATCTACGTGTCTTAAAATCGAGGTATCGTCCTGGTGATAACTCTGACATGGCGATTCTTGAGTTCGTTGATTATGATGTGATCAAGGGCGAATCAGGAGTAAAGAAAGAAAAGAAGAAGGCCAAAGAAGAGAAGAAAGAAAAGTAGGATACGGGTAACTACCTGAATAGTAAAAGGCGGTCTGCTTTATAAGTGGAACGCCTTTTTTATGTTATTAATCTTTCCTTGGACCGGTTTCTTGCAGTACTCATGGAAAACCCATTCCCTCCGTACCTGCCATGGGTTGTTATGCGCAATAACCGATAATCGGGAAGTCAGAAATTATGCACCCCTGCCGCTTTCTGAATACCGTTCACTGCACTTATGCTGTCAGGCAGTACCTTAAGGATCAGGAATATAGTATCCCCTCAGTCATGCATCTCCCTTCATTGAAAACCACATATGGATAAGAGATAGTATTAAGAGAACTTATAACTAAAGAAAAATATTAAAATGGACAATTCAGGCAGTTAGTGATATAAATATAGCATCATCCTTGATAACGGTTTGGTGAATTAGTAATCAGTATTTGTTTTTGAATGGAAGATGTTTTCAATTGGGTATGGTCGCTTAAGACTAACAATTGTTAACGGAGTGTAAGAAAAGGGGGGGTGATTATGATAACTTTTTTACTAGGCCTTTTGGTCGGATCATTTGCCGGAATGATGTTAATGGCTATTTTTGTTGCCGGGAAAAAAGAAGGCACAATTAGAGATGAGATACTCTAATATGTAGTATCCATCTCCTTCAACCCTTTATTTTATATAATATGCATATTGGTTCTGAATCGACGGAACCAGAAAAAAGACCTTTCACTAATTTGCATTGATAAGGGGTTGCTAACTCCGCAGATAAATTACGGTGCTTCTTCTAACTCCCCTATAAGTCTGAACTTTATGTATCTTTCCTCGAGAAGTATATCATCAGGTTTATCAATCAAATCAGCAAGATGCCGTTTTAACGCTTCTGCAAGAGATGCAGCAGTTTCTTTCTGGTTTCTGTGAGCACCCCCCAGGGGTTCAGGGATTATCTCATCAATGATTCCCAATCCATAGAGGTCCTGCGCAGTGATTTTTAATGCGTCTGAAGCATTTTCGTATTCTTTCCGGCCAACGGTGCTCCCATTTTTATTCCACAGAATGGCTGCGCATCCCTCAGGTGATATCACGGAATAAACCGCGTGCTCGAGCATTATAATTCTGTCTGCTACTGAAAGTGCCAAGGCCCCTCCGCTGCCACCCTCTCCGATAACAACAGAGATAATAGGCGTCTTTAGTGTGAACATGTCCTGGAGATTCGTTGCAATTGCCTCGGCCTGTCCCCTTTCCTCAGCCCCTATTCCCGGATACGCGCCAGGTGTATCAATTAAGGTGATAATCGGCTTTCCCAGTCGTTCCGCAAGCTTCATAATCCTCAGGGCCTTACGGTAACCTTCGGGATGGGGCTGGCCGAAATTTCTTTCGATCCTCTCTTTTGTGCTTCTGCCTTTTTGATGGCCGATGACGGCCACAGGCATATCTCCGAGTCTGGCGAACCCGGCAACAATTGCAGGATCATCCGAAAAACGCCTGTCGCCGTGTAGTTCGACAAAGTCCTGCATTAAAAGGTCTATATAATCAAGAGTATATGGTCTTTCAGGATGCCGGGCTATGAGGGTCCTTTGCCATGGTGTTATCTTTGAAAAAATATCGGCTCGTAAATCCCTGGCTTTTTTTTCCAGCTTTTTTATTTCCGTAGTAATGTTCATGTCCCTGCCGTCGGCAAGGCGCCTCAGTTCTTCAATTTTATCTTCCAGTTCTGCAACCGGGCGTTCAAAATCAAGATAATAATGCATATGCACTCCGTGTACGTGTTACATGAAAAGTAAAAAATGAAAAATACAGAATAGTAATATTTATCAAGTTCAAATTGATTTTTTCTCCCATAGATAATTCGTGATTTCTAATTCTTAATTCTTAATTCATTCGCGCTGATTTCCCTGGCGGGCAATCCATTAAACCGTATTCTTTCTTTTCCCAGAAGTTCTTCTACTTCTATCAGCATTTCTTCAGACGGCATGACATGGCGGTCAGTTGAAAGGACGGTTTCCCAGTTTTTCGGGGAGATAATTTTCAGGTACACACGATGGTCCCCTGAATATTTGGAAAAAATCTTTTCGAGCAGGGGAAGAGTTTCTGGTTTTGTATCATTAAACATCGTCAGGGTCAGTGATTTATTTGCCGTACCTGAGATACCTGGCACTCCCTTGGCCCGCGAACGGCCTGGTTCCCCGTTATGTTCAGTGCGCGGCTTGCGGGTTGTAGTTTGTTTTTTTATCTGACTGCTGTTCTCTATTGTAACGATCTGCTTTGCAATTACTTTGATCCCCTTATCGGTCTTGTCCAGATATCCGGTAATGATGACCGGGATGTCCTGAGTGAGTATCTCCTGGGCCTCCTGGTAAATATCTGGAAAAACTATCACTTCGATCGCGCTGTACATGTCCTCGAGTGTGACATAAGCCATTAAATCGCCGGTTTTCTTGGTCTGTATCTTTTTTACCCCGGTCACTATCCCGCATAAATTTACATCCTGTTTTTCCTGGAGGTCCTGCAGGTCGGTAGAGGGAACTACCCCAAGTTCCCCCAGTTTGTCTTTATATTTATTCAGCGGGTGTCCCGTAATATAAAAGCCGAGCGCTTCCTTCTCCATAGAGAGGAGTTTCGATTCGGGCCATTCATCAACGATAGGCAGTCTCTCTGCCGGTACTTGATGTATATCCCCGAACATGCTTTCCTGCCCCATGTGTATTTCTTTCTGATAACGGACCGCAGCTTCCATTACATCAGGAAGTCCTTCCATGAGTTGCGCCCTTTTCCCCATCGAGTCCATTGCCCCGGCCTTGATAAGGCTCTCGATTACCTTTTTATTGACACGCCTTGAGTCCGCCCTTATGCAAAAGTCGGAGAAAGAACTGAAATTCTTTTCCTCCCTGGTCTCCAGGATCGCGTCAATTGCCGAGCTGCCCACTCCCTTGACGGCCTCCAGACCGAAGCGAATTGAATTGCCTTTCACTCTGAACTCCTTTCCGCTGTCATTGATGTCCGGGGGCAGAATCTCAATTCCCATGTCCTTACATTCATTAATAAAAGTCACTACTTTTGGCGTGTTGTCCATGTCAGCGCTGAGCGATGCGGCCATAAATTCAACGGGATAATGGGCCTTTAAGTACGCAGTCTGATATGCGATGTACGCATAAGCGGCTGAATGTGATTTATTAAACCCGTATTGTGCAAACTGGAGAATGAGGTTGTAAAGGGTCTCGGCCTTTTTCTCGGTCACCTTATTTTCCTTTAGTCCCTGAATGAAGATGTTTTTCATCTTTTCCATTTCCTCAGGGTTCTTGCCTCCCATTGCCTTTCTGAGGATGTCGGCCTGTGCGAGGCTGAAGTTTGCCATTTTATGGGCAATTTCCATGACCTGTTCCTGATAGAGGATGATCCCGTGGGTTTCCTTCAATATCTCATTAAGCTTGGGCAGGCCTAGTTTGGCCAATGAGCCTGTTGGCTTTGCCTCAGATGAGTGTCTGGAATTTTTACCGTCAATGTATTCATCCACCATGCCGCTTCCGAGCGGGCCCGGCCGATAAAGGGCAACAAGCGCGATCAGGTCCTCAAATACCTCTGGCCTCAGCCGGGTTAACAGGTCTTTCATGCCTGAACTTTCAAGCTGGAATACGCCAGCTGTCTTGCCCGCGCATAGGAGGCTAAATGTAGGTTCATCGTTAAGCGGGATAGTGCGGGCAGAAAAGGGATTTTCCTCCTCTCCCTTGCTTTCATTCACCGCGGCGTTGATGATCTTTTCCGCCTTGTCGATAATGGTAAGAGTTTTGAGACCGAGGAAGTCAAATTTCAAGAGCCCGAGATTCTTGATGGCGTCCATGTCAAACTGCGTCACAATTGCCTCATCATTTGAAGCCTTATAAAGAGGCAGGAAGTCCGTAAGCGGATCCGGTGATATCACAATCCCTGCAGCGTGAGTTGATGCATGACGGGAAATCCCTTCCAGCCTCTGCGCAATGTCAATTAATTCCCTGACTTCCGGATTCGCATCATATATTCCCTTCAGTTTCGGCTCCTTCTCAAGGGCGCTGCTCAATGTAATTTTAGGAAGAAAAGGAATGAGCTTGGCTACCTTATCCACCTCCGCATAGGGGATATTCATGGCCCTCCCGACATCCCTGATTGCGGCACGCGCCTGCATGGTCCCGAATGTGATAATCTGGGCCACACGGTCTTTGCCGTATTTGCCGGTCACGTATTCAATGACCTCGCCTCTCCTGTCCATGCAGAAGTCTACATCTATATCAGGCATGCTGAT
>DKBK01000002.1 GCA_002451135.1 Nitrospiraceae bacterium UBA6902 | reverse complement strand
AACACCAACTGGGAAGGCGGCTATCGTGTGCCCACCGTGATCAAGTGGCCCGGTGTCATCAAGCCCGGCACTATCAACAACGACATCTACTCGCACATGGACATGTTTCCCACGATCATGGCTGCCGTGGGCGTTCCAGATGTGAAGGAAAAACTCATGAAAGGGATGAAGGTCGGCGACAAGACCTTCAAGGTGCATATCGACGGCTACAATGCTCTCGACGCCTTTGCCGGTAAGGCACCGGATCCGCGTCATGAGTTCTTCTATTTCAATGACGACGGTTCGCTGGTGGCACTGCGCTATGACCAGTGGAAGCTCGTGTTTGCCGAGCAGCGCGCGCATGACTACACAGTCTGGCAGGATCCTTTCGTTACGCTGCGCCTCCCCAAACTCTTCAACCTTCGTTCGGATCCTTTTGAGCGGGCCGACCACGAGGCGATCGATTATCCCCGCTGGCGGCTGGAGCGTGCCTTCCTCCTTGTGCCGGCGCAGCAGTATGTCGGCAAATTTCTTGCAACCTTCAAGGAATTCCCGCCGAGCCAGAAAGTAGGCAGCTTCTCGCTCGATCAGGTGTTGAAGACACTAGAGGAAGCTGGCAGCAGCAACAAATAACCGCCCTGACGGTAACATATATGTAACCTTCGTGACCGCACCCGTTTAAACCGGGTGCGGCACTTTTTTATAACTGGCATGTCGAAAAAAAGTCGCTTTCAAAACAGAAAATTAACCGCTTCCCGATCGGTGCAAAGGGGACAGTCTGTCGCCCCCGGGCCTGCCGGAAGGGGCGGAATTTTGTGGCGCGCACTTCTGCTTATCCTCTCCGGCGCAGCCGCGCTGATCTATCAGGTTCTCTGGATCAAACAACTGACGCTCATCGTCGGCGTTGACGTGTATGCAGTCACAACCGGTGTCAGTGCTTTCTTTGCCGGACTTGCTTTGGGCGGGCTGTTGATCGGGCGTTGGGCGGACCGGGTAACAAGGCCGCTGCGTTTGTATGCGGCGCTGGAGCTTGGAGTTGCCGTGGTCGGTGTCCTGATGACCTTGGCGCTCGCCCATACGGCGGCACTTTTCGCGACATTGGAACAGAAAAGCGCCGTGCTCGCCTGGACGCTCGTATTCCTCATGGTTGGTTTGGGGCCGTTCCTTATGGGCGGCACCTTGCCTGCAATAGTTCGCTCACTCCGACTCACAGCAGACCGTATCAGTACCGGGGGCGGCAGGATGTACGCTGCCAACACATTCGGTGCGATCATCGGGGCCCTGGTTTCCTCTTTCCTGCTGATCCCGACACTCGGCATTCAGGGCTCGGTGCTGACCGCAGCCGGCATGGGTGTGCTCGCTGCTGCGGGCGGATTCTGGCTCGATCTTTTTTCGTCAAGGCAAACCAGAGTCGAACAAGAATTAAATAATGTACTGCCTGCAAAATCGGCCACGATTGCAATTCTTTTTTATGCGGTTGCCGGTGGTTTGGCGCTGGGCTATGAAGTGGTCTGGTCCCAATCGATCGTGCAGTTCATGAGCACCCGCAGTTTTGCATTCTCCGTGATGTTGGCAACCTATCTCGCCGGCCTCGCGCTTGGGGCGGCGCTATTCGCCCGTTGGGCCGACCGCATTCGTGATCCATGGGGCATGTTTGGCCTGTTGGTTGCGGCTGCTGGAATGATTGCTGTGCTTGAAATATACCTGCTTGGGCCATGGCTGTATGCACTGCAAACCATGGGAGAGTATGCAGCATTTGCGCTGACAGAAAGCCGTCTGGTCGGTATGTGCGCCCGCTTTGCCATCGCGGCAATGTATATCGTCTTTATTCCCACACTGCTTCTCGGTGCCGCCTTTCCTGCAGCGTTGAAATTGATCGTCGATTCCGGTCATGTCGGTCGCGATATTGGCAAGGTGGTCGCATTGAACACGCTTGGAGGAATTGCCGGCACTGCGCTTACCGGCTTCCTGCTCGTGCCGCGATTTGGGCTTGTAAAAACCCTGGCAATACTCGCAGTCGGCGCTGCGATTTTAGGATTGCTGGCAGCGATGCGGAGCACTTCCGGGTTTCGTTTCGCCCGGTGGGGCACGATTTTCATCGCCATTGTTGCGGTGGGTGCGGCCGTATTGACGCCGTCTGACCGGTTGGCGAGCCTGCTGGCCGACGCGCGCGGCGGTACGATGATTTTTTACAAAGAGGGGCAGGGCGGGACGGTTGCGGTCCTCGAGCAGATGTCGGGTCAGAAACGGTTTCGCCGACTGTATATTCAGGGCGTTTCCAATTCCGGTGACGCCATGCCTTCGCAGCGCTATATGCGCCTTCAGGCCCTTCTGCCGCTGATCATCCATAACGGCAATCCGAAATCTGCTCTGGTCATCGGGCTCGGGACCGGAATAACCTCTGGCGCTTTGTTGCGATATCCAGGACTGGAGCAGCGTGTCGTCGCCGAATTGTTGCCCGAAGTTAAAAAGTCCACGTCAAACTTCCAGGGTAATTTCGATGCGGCAACAGATNNAACTGGCCCGGGCCCGCCTGCGGCCGAATGGCATTGTTGCGCAGTGGTTACCGCTACCGACCCAGAATGATGAGGATACCCGGTCTCTGGTGCGCAGTTTTATCGACGTCTATCCCTATGCCTCGCTCTGGACGACTGAGCTTCACGAGATGCTCCTCGTTGGGTCGCTTGAACCTGTCGAGCTTGATGCGCCGCGCATTATCGAACGCTTCAACCAGCCGGAGGTTGCTTCCGCGTTGCGCGAGGTTGGCATTTCGTCGCCCGAAGCATTGATCGCCACCTGGGTTACGGATCGTACAGGGCTGGGAGGCTATGCCGGCGACGCTCTGCCCGTTACGGACGATCAGCCCCGGATCGAGTATGCGGATTGGGTTCGTTATGATGAGTTGCAACGGGTGTTGCCCCGATTGATGCAGCTTCGCACCGATCCCCCTTTGCGCGGCACGGACGATGTTTTCACACATAAGGTGGCTGCGGAACGCCGGGTTCTGCTGACCTTCTATCAAGCTTCGCTCAACGCGATGGCCGGACATCAGGGGCTTTGGGCGCAGGACATGCAATACGTGCTCGACCGCGATGACGGCAATGCTTACTATCGATGGTTCGGAGGAGGTAGCAAATGAAAGACCTTCACATCAATCACCGAAAGGACAGGACCATGGAAACCATTATCACGAAAAAGNNTTGCTACACATTGAGAAAATAGGAAAACTCTGATAAGATTCTCATCTATGCAAAACAAACCATGTCCTGCACATAATCTGAAGCCATCCGGACTAAGACATGTCATCTCTCTCTTTGTCATAACGCTTTATATTCTCCTTTTGCATACGGGATGCAAGAGCAAAGTTGAGGAGCCCCACACCGGGCGGCCTGGAGAATCTAAAAAGGCAGAATTCGTNNGACGGGAAGTTTTTTATCCGGACCGACGGCCGGGATGGCAAGCTTCATGACTATGAAATCACCTATGTCTTTGGCGTTGATCCGCTTCAGCAGTATATGATTGAGTTTCCTGACGGACGGATTCAGCTGCCGGACATCGGTTGGGACGATCATCCAAAAGAAAAGGGGGGACAGCGGTGGGTCTTCCTCCATCCCGAAGAAAAGATCACACCCAAACACATATTTCACTGGACGAGGCGCTTTCTCAACTGGAACTACATGTGCGGTGAGTGCCATACCACCAATTTTCAGAAAAACTACGACCTGGAAACCAACACCTTTAAGACCACGTGGTCTGAGATAGACGTAGGCTGCCAGGCCTGCCACGGGCCCGGTTCGAACCATGTGGAGTGGGCAAAGGCGTTAGACAAGACAGATGTCAAAGACTATACGTTTGAGGATATGGGTCTTGAAGTCAATTTCAAGGCAGATGACTCACATGTGCAGATCGAGGGCTGCGCCCGCTGTCATTCCCGAAGGAACGGTCTGCGCAAGGACTATCAGTACGGCAAACCCTTTATGGATTATTACGTCCCTCAGGTGCTCACGGACCCACTCTATTATCCTGACGGCCAGATCCTCGACGAGGTCTATGTGTACGGCTCATTCATACAGTCAAAGAAATATCAGCAGGGAGTGCGCTGCACCGACTGCCACAATCCCCATACGGCACGGCTCCATGTGAACGGGAATGAACTATGCACCGGGTGCCATGCGTCGTCTCCCTCACGGTATTTTGACTCAGTTGTGCTGAAGGATTATGACACGCCTGATCATCATTTTCATGAACAGGGGTCCCCGGGCGCTCAGTGTGCAGAGTGCCACATGCCGGAAACGAAATATATGATCGTCGATCCCCGGCGTGACCACAAGTTTCAGATACCCCGGCCTGATCTCTCTGTGAAGTTCCATATGCCAAATCCCTGCACCCGGTGCCATAACGACAAGTCATTTCAGTGGGCAGCAGACAGGATAAACGAATGGTATCCCCTGACCAGAGAGAAAAGGGAGAAAGAAACCTCTGTTGCCGGGATCTTTGCAGCAGGCCAGGCAGACAAACCTGAGGCCGTGAAGGGACTGATTGATGTTGTCAGTGACAAGAAAAGGCCAGCTATTATCCGGGCCACGGCACTGAACATCGTGTCCAGATTCAGGGGTCAGGATGCGTTAGACATAACGGCATCAGCTCTGAAGGATAATGACCCTCTGGTGCGATACGAAGCAGTGAGGGGGATTTCCGCATTACTGCCAAAGCAGAGGGAACTTGACGCGCAAAAGAAAAAGGCCTCCCTGCTTCTTCCTCTCCTTAAGGACAACATCCGGGCGGTCCGCTCTGAAACCGCCCGCGCCCTGACCGAAGTGCCGCCTGACCTGATCGGGCAGACAGCGCGCCCTGATTTTGAGAAGGCCCTCGAAGAATATAAGGAGCGTCAGTATGCCATCGCTGACCGTCCTGAATCACACCTTAATCTGGGGATCATGTATGAAAATCTGGGGCAGAATGATATGGCCGGGGCCTCCTATAAAACTGCGCTTCGGTTAGAGTATGACTTTGTCCCTGTCATGTTCAACCTTGCGAATCTCTATAACAGGACAGGCCGCAATGCAGAGGCAGAACAGCAGTTGAGAAAAATTATTGAAATCGAACCGGATAACGGTGATGCACATTATTCCCTTGGCCTGCTCCTTGCAGAAGAGAATCGGCTGAATGAGGCGGTTGCTTCCCTTGGCAGGGCGGTTGAATTGATTCCAGACCGTGCACGTATGCGGTACAATTATGCACTGACTCTGCGCCACCTCGGCCAAAATGCAGATGCGTTGGCTGAAATGATTAAAGCCCATCAGATTGATAAAACTGATCCGGGCATTGTGCAGGCCATTGCCATTTTTTACATTCAGGAGAAACAGTGGGGAAAGGCCCTTCCTTATGCTCAACAGCTTGTGGGGCTGGTCCCTGATGCGGAAGGACCGAGGCAGATGCTGAAGCAGATTCAGCAGGCCATGTCATCAAGGTAATCTCTTTAACGCCTTGAATCTCCGGCCAATTCAGAACAATTTGATATTCTGAAATTCTGAGATATAATAATATAACTAAATATCAACGCAAACTTATTAACCATCTTGAATTTCTGAGAGTGCTATTTTAACAGGACAGCAATGATTTTCTATGCTTAAAATAACTGACAACCACAGGGCGCTGTTTGACAAGATCACGGGGCTCATAGCCGAATTCGATGGCGAGGGCCGGTTTGTATACGTGAATCCTCATTTCTCAGCTGTCAGCGGTTACTCTGCCGAAGAGGTACTGGGAAAGAGATTTACTGAGTTCATACATGAGAATGACCACAAGGAAGCACTTGAAAACCTGGCAGATATAAAGGAATCTTTTATTAAGCAATCTGTGAGAAACATGCTCTGCAAGGACGGCTCTGTGCGGCAGGTCCGCTTGAATAGCGTACTTCTTCATGATGAAAAAGAGAGGGCAAGCGGTGTCCTGAGCATCGGCGAAGACATCTCCGACATTATCAATAACGCAGAGAAGGATTTAGTGGAACAACATGACCGGTTCGAGAGCATTCTATCAGCACTGAACACCGGACTGGTGCTCCTCAATCCTGACTTGACTGTCATCTGGGCAAACGAATTGATACGGAAGATGTTCCCCGAAAAGGAGCTTGTTGGAATGAAGTGTTATACCGCTGCCGAGAACAGGACATCTCCCTGCGAGGGGTGCCAGTCAGTCCTAGCCCTGAACGACGGTCTGGTCCACGAGAGAGTGTTCATGAATGCCAATAACAAGCGGTGGTATCACGTCGTTGCTCTGCCGATAAAAAAAGAAACAGGGCAGGTCATCAGCGTGCTGGAGGCCACGACAGACATCAACGAGCGAAAGCGGACAGAGGAAGAGTTGCATTTGGCTCAGGAGAGATTCAGCGAATTCTTCAGGAAAATTCCCGACTACGGTCTCATTGTTTCACCGGACGGAACTATTCTTGACATCAATGATGCCGCCCTCGCCCCGCTGGGATACAAAAAGGAAGAAATCATCGGAAAACCCCTGACAATGATCTATGCGCCAGAATCCCAATCAAAGATAAATGAGCTCTTTAACAAATGGAAGGCGACCGAGCAGATCAGGAACGAGGAAATGGTGCTCGTCACCAAACAGGGTGAAAGGCGTTTCGTGCTGCTTAACGCTGGCTCCATGCGCGACAAAGACGGGAAGATCCTGTATTCCACATCTGTGCTGACCGATATTACCGCATTCAAGCAGGCAGAAGAGGACCGCGACCGGGCAATGAAAGAGATTGAATTTCTGAAGAATCGACTGGAAGAAGAAAACATCTATCTCAGGGAAGAGATCACGAGCGAACGCGGTTTTTCCGAAATCATTGGCAAAAGCAACGCGCTCCTCTACGTTCTGACCAAGATCCAGCAGGTGGCAGGGACAAACGCCGCCGTACTCATTCAGGGCGAGACCGGGGTCGGAAAAGAGCTCGTTGCCCGGGCCATCCATAAGTCCAGCCCCCTTTCGGGCAAGCCGTTCATTAAGGTGGACTGCACGTCGCTTCCGGTCAATCTTGTGGAAAGCGAGCTTTTCGGTCATGAGAAGGGTGCCTTCACTGGCGCTGAATACCTCCGGAAAGGCCGCTTCGAGGTTGCGGACGGCGGGACGATCTTTCTCGATGAGATGAGCGAGTTGCCATTAGAGATTCAGAGTAAATTGTTACGTGTCCTGGAGCATGGTGAATTCGAGCGTGTCGGCAGTTCGCAAACCATCCATGTTAATGTGCGGGTCATTGCCGCTACGAACAGGAACTTGATGGATGAGGTCAATGCCGGNNGTTCCGTCTGCTGTCATGAACAAGCTGATGCAATATGACTGGCCGGGCAATGTTCGGGAGCTCAGGAACGTCCTCGAACGTTCAATCATAACCTCTACGGGGATGTTTCTTAGCGTCCCTGTGAGATTACCGCAGAGAAAGACAGCGAAGACCCAGGCTGATTCAGGCCCTCAGTTGCGTACGCTTGAGGAAGTTGAACGACAGCATATCCTGAAAGTCCTTGATCAAGCCGGATGGCGGGTCAGCGGGCCGGACGGTGCTGCTCATATCCTGGGGATTAATCCTTCGACACTCCGCTTCCGCATAAAAAAGCTTCATATCAAAAGACTCAATTAGGTCTGTGCCTGAAGGGGTGCCTTTTTTATGATTTCAATTAGCATGTCACACATTGGGGTTGCGTTCGCATCAACCTAAAGACGGCAGTTATATCCACAGATTTCACAGATAAAAGAACATACATAATGAGATAGGTACATTTTATATATTCACCCAACAGGTGATAGGTAAAAGATAGTTAAGCTTTCAATAAATCAGTGATAATCTGCGTTAATCTCTGGACAACTGCTTTTTTTGGATCAACATAGGCCTGGCAAGTCATTCGCAATATGTTACGTGCAATATATTGCGAAAACGTAATATATTGCGAAAAAGCAATTTATTACTACAGCCGATGCTATCACGAAAAATACCTATTTTCTTCTTTATTTCAATTGGTTGTATTATTAACTTTCATTTGCTCCATACTGGCATGATCCGTGCAGTTATAACAACAATAACATTTATGAAACCCATTCAAACCAAGACAACAGTATTAGAGATATGCGTCAGCATAAAAGATAACAAGCGTCAGGAATTCCTGCAGATGTTCGAGCTTCTGTCAGGCACTGCTTTCCAGATAAATGGGAGAACAGATAAAAGGATCTACGAAGAGATCAAAAGGCCGAATCATTTTCTCTGGACGGAAGAATGGAATGATGCGGACTCACGTGATAATTATTTTCATTCAGACAGATTTCGCTCCCTTCTTGGAGCCATCCAGGTGCTTGGCAAGCTTGATAGAATCCGAATGGGCGAGTTAAGCCCGGTTCGTGAGATAGATGATAAGTGAATATCTAAAACACAGGAGGATAACTTCGTGAAGAAGAAATTCTTTATGGTTTTTCTTGCAGTAGTGCTTATTACCGCTTATAGCCACTGGCTGACGGAATCTCTGGCCTCTGATGCAAAGCCACAGGGAGGAGATGACCTGCAGAAGAAGGTGCAAAACCCGGTAGGCAGCCTGATAAGTGTGCCGCTCAAGCTGACCGCCGATTTTGGGGCCCCGAATGGCAGCGCCTATATATTCAACGTGAATCCGGTTGGCCCGGTGACCGTCGGCGAATGGAACCTTATTAATCGCGCCCTCTCAGGCTTGAATACAGAAAGAGTTGGCAGATTCAAATTTAAGGAAGAAAACATGCAAAGCTTAATCACGGCATTACTCGTGAGAACGCAGGTGCGTTGTAAGCCATGATTTCGACAGATGACAAAACGAATCAGGGCGAAGGAGCGGTCATGGCAGAGGGCCAACATACGATTGAACCCGGAGATATGGTTAATAAGGATTCCATGACTTCCACGAGGACTACTCCAATAGCTTTTCACATTATGGCGAAACCCACGGGTTCGGCCTGCAACCTTCGGTGTGAGTACTGCTTCTTCCAGAAGAAGGAGAAGCTGTATCCGAAAAGCAATTTCCGGATGTCAGAGGATGTCCATGAGGCGTATATCAAACAGCTCTTTGACGCCCACCAGGTTCCGCAGGTTACGGTAGCGTGGCAGGGCGGCGAGCCGACACTCATGGGTCTCGATTTCTTCCGGCACTCCGTGCAGCTACAGAAAAAATATGCAAAGCCCGGCACCCTGGTTGAGAACACCTTCCAGACAAACGGTATTCTTCTGGATGACGAGTGGTGCCGATTCTTTCACGAGAACAACTTTCTGGTCGGCCTGAGCCTGGATGGTCCCAAAGAACTCCACGACACCTACCGGAAGGACAAGGGAGGCAGGGGAACATTTGACCGGGTCATGAGGGCAGCCCAACAGCTCCGGAACCACAAGGTCGAATTCAATATCCTGTGTGCGGTCAACAGAAAGAATGCCGACTATCCGCTGGAGGTCTACAGGTTCTTCAGGGATGAACTCGGCGTGAAATACATCCAGTTCATTCCGGTCGTCGAGCGGGACAACGAAAGCGGGTTCCAGGAAGGCAGCACCGTTACGGACCGGTCAGTTCAGCCGGACCAGTGGGGGGATTTTCTGATCAGGATCTTTGATGACTGGATCAGGAAAGACGTCGGGCAAATGTTTGTTCTTAATTTTGATGGAGCGTTGGCGGGCTGGCTTGGGAGGGCAGGGACTGTCTGCATCTTTGGGCCCACATGCGGCATGGGCATGGCACTCGAGCATAACGGCGATCTTTATTCCTGCGACCACTTCGTCGAGCCGAATTACTCCCTGGGAAACATCCTGAAGACACCGATGATCGAGCTCGTGGCCTCTGGTAAACAGCGAAAATTCGGGCAGGACAAGCGGGACGCTCTGCCCCAATACTGTCTCAATTGTGAGTTTATTCATATTTGTAATGGGGAGTGTCCCAAAAACCGCTTTGTCGAAACGCCCTATGGAGAACAAGGGCTGAACTACCTCTGTGAAGGGTACAAGGCATTTTTTGGACACGCAGATCGTCCCATGAAGATCATGGCCGGACTGCTTCAAAGAGGCAGACTGGCGGAAGAAGTCATGACGCTGATGAAAACCAAAGAAAGGGGGGGCAAAAATGTGTCAGCGAAACCGGGCCGAAACGAGCCCTGTTTCTGCGGGAGCGGACTGAAGTTCAAGAAGTGTCATGGTAAGTATGAGTAACTATCTACCACGCAAAAGGAGGTAAAGATTATGGCTGCAAAAGCTGCAAAAAAACCTAATATTTTAATTCTCTGGGGCGATGACATCGGCTGGTGGAACATCAGCTATAACAGCCGGGGCCAGATGGGTTACCGCACGCCCAACATCGACCGCGTCGCCAACGAAGGCGTCGCGTTCACCGACTACTACGCACAGCAGAGTTGCACTGCCGGCCGCGCCGCGTTCATCACC
>DKBK01000047.1 GCA_002451135.1 Nitrospiraceae bacterium UBA6902 | reverse complement strand
ATTAATAACACGGGGAGTGCTTCCTGAGCCGAATGCCAGGAGCAGAGCTTCCCATCCCGTATCCGACAGCAGTGAAGGACTGCCTCCGGCAACCTGAAGTCGATGTGAGACATATTTGCGTATCCTGTCTTCATTCATCTTCCCCATCATTTCGAGGGTGGCAATGCGCTGTCTGAAGGGTTCCAGTTCAGGCCTGTTGATTGTTTTCATCAATTCCTCCTGCCCCAGGAGCAGGATCTGAATTAGCTTAGTGGAGCCGACTTCCAGATTGTTCAAAATGCGAATACCGTCAAGCACATCGTCCGCCATCAGGTGTGACTCATCTATTATCAGGAGACATTTACTGCCCGCACTATTTATCTCAATCAGGACATCCTTAATGTCCCTAAGAACAAAGACCCTCTCGGATGATGGTGATTTCAGGCCGAGTTCCTGGGCGATAAACAAAAAAAGGTCTGTACTGCTTACCGGAGGCTCCGCCATCCAAATAAGCTTTATATTATCAGTAAAATCAGATATGACCATCTGACTCAGGGTCGTCTTGCCTGATCCTATGGGCCCTGTTACTACCGTCAACCCACGACCTGCCTTAAATGATTCCGTTATCCTGTTACGTACCTTGGCATGCTCACCATAATCAAAGAAGAACTTGGGATCAGGTACATTCTCAAAAGGCAGCATGTGAAGGCCAAAATGCTTTGTGTACATATTATCTTACAACTCCTTGTCTTCAGGGACGAGCTTTATCTCGACCCTGCGGTTTTTAATTCTGCCCTCATCTGTTTCGTTAGAGGCAATGGGCCGGGTTTCCCCGTAACCGGTTATAGAGATACGGTCACGGGATATGCCGTTTTCCACCAGAAGGGAGGCAACAGCCTTTGCCCTGAGGAAGGACAGCTCCATATTGTCGATGTAGCGCTTATCAGAATATGCCTTGATAGGGATATCGTCGGTATGCCCCTCGACATATACCCGATAATCAGGTGAGGACATTATATCCGGGACCACTTGAATAATAGTATGCCTGAGACTGTCGTCAATTACAATCTGTCCGGGGGTAAAGGCTCCTGCGCCAATCACGGCCAATACCCTTTCCCTATTCCTGGTCTCAAAGGTTTTATCATTAGTCTGCGTCTCGACATTCTTGTTCGTGCCCTCATCCTCTGATCTGGAAGGAGCAGCCTGCAAACCCTGAACCGTAGACTGGCTGTGAGCTACGTCAAACTGATAATATCCTGGGGAGTCATCCGCTTCAGCCGCAGGTTCCTTTGTCTTTAATTCGTCCGGATCAGTCTGCTGTTGAGTATGCACAACAGGGATGCTTAACGCCTTAAATAGAACAATGCCAGATAAGGCAAAGAAAATGAAGGAAAGGCCAATGATAGTGTTACGCATATGAACGTATCAGAAAAACCCCTTTTCTTACCATAGAGTTATCTTAAAGGATTTCTTGCAATATTTTCAATATAGTTATAGATCGGACAGAAAGCTTTTTTGCATGAATTCAGGGAAATCTGCGGAACGGAAAATGAAAAATATGATCTATTAAAGATCGGAAGCATTTAATCCGAAAAAAGCATATCATGGGTGATATATTAAAGACATACGTGCAGCGAATAAAGGAGCTTCCGACCTTACCTCCAATTGCCCATAAAATACTTGTACTTGCCAACGATCCTCTGCTTTCCATTGATGAGCTGATGGATATTGTGGAGATAGATCCTGCGATTTCTGCAAAAATTCTGAGCGTTGCCAACTCGGTATTCTTTGGATATCCGCTGCGTACTACCCAGCTCAACGATGCAATAATGAGAATAGGCACAAACAATGTGAAAAGCATAGCCGTTGGAATCGCAATATTAAGTTCGCTGGATAGCGGTAAAATGAATAATAATTACAAGAGGTTATATCATCATTCCATATGCGTTGGTTTAACTTCCCAGTACATAGCCGCTAATCTCAGACTGAGTATCGCAGATGATATATTGATAGACGGCCTGCTGCATGATCTGGGGTATTTAGCGCTTTATAAATATTTCCCTGACATCTACAGGGAAATATTGACGTCTCTCAAAAAGGGGAAGCCCCTGCTTGAAGCAGAAAAGGAAATACTGAGCTATTCGCATACAGATGTAGGATTCTGGCTTGCCGATCAATGGAAGTTACCGTCAACCGTGGTAGATGCCGTGTTATATCATCACGCCCCTTCTCTTTCAAGAAGGAATCCGAAGCGTTCAGCCATCGTACACATTGCAGATTATATTGCGGCCCAAAAAATGCTGTTCAGTCCCGTTGAAACTGTGCCGGGCTACCCTCTTGACCATAGCGCCTTTGATATCCTCTCAATATCAGATGGCGATCTGAAAGATATGGAAGAATCCATAGGTAACCTTCCTTTTGCAGACGAAATTCTCAGTCTGTCCCAATGCTGAAAATAAATACTGTCTGTTTACATTCAATCTAAGAACGGTTGTCATGTCCAAGGTTCTGGCTATTAAAGACGATTATACAGAGGGAAAAGGCAAAAGTTTTTCAAGCTTTTGATACATCAGTGATAATGTGCGTTACTCTGTGGATCAATACTTTTTTTCCGATTACGGTTTAGTAACGTGGAACCTGTTTTGCGCAGAGGCTACCCCTGTGGCAAGAATTTCCTGTACCGCATCGGCTGCTCTTTCAACCGCCTCTTCAATGACAGGTTTTTGCTGCTGNNTCTTACAAAATCCTGTGACCCCAATCTGTCTATGATTGACTGGACACCGTTGTGTCCCCCTGAAGAACCGCTTTTTTTGATCCTGATGATGCCGGTTTCCAGGTCCAGATCGTCATGAACAACGAGAATATTATCTATTTCTTCATACAGTCTTATCGCTTCCCAGAGCGCGTTACCGCTTCGGTTCATAAAAGTAAGAGGCTTCATCAGGATAGCCTTTTGCTCCCCGACAAAGCCTCTTCCATATATAAAGTTTACTGTCTTCTGTCTTATTGAGATGGAACATCGGGCAGACAGGGCATCAATAACCATAAATCCGATGTTATGCCTGGTATCTGCATACTCATCTCCCGGATTGCCCAAACCAGCCACAAGCCACATGGCAATAAACTATTTCTCTTCTTTCGAAGCTTCTTCTTTGCCCTTGGTCTTTAATAATTCAGGCTCTGCGGGTGCCGCAGCAGCCTCTGGTGCCGGGGCCGCCTCTTCAACAGCAGGGGCACTGACCAAGAGTATGACCTCGGAAGGATCGGTAATTATCTTGACTCCCTCAGGTACCTGAAGGTCACTTACATGAAGCGAATGACCGATCTCAATTGATTCTGCATTAACATCAATCTTGTCCGGTATCTGTGTCGGAAGACACTCAACCTCAACTTCCCTTAAACGATGCTGCAAGATACCTCCCATCTTAATACTCGCCGGCTGCTTGACGATCTCGATACGGACAGTGACATTTACCAATTTTTCAAGAGACACTTCCATAAAATCAACGTGCAGCAGTTCTTCAGAGACCGGGTCCCGCTGATAATCCTTTACAAGAACCGGGTGTTCAGATGTCTTGGCCCCTTCTTCGTTAAGTTCGATGGTAATCAGGGCATGTTCTCCGCCCCCGGAATAAATCAGCTTTGTCATCTGCTTGCCCTGGACTTTAATAGGCAGGGAATTACCCTCAGAGTATACAACGGCAGGAATCATGCCCGCCCTTCTCAGACTCCTGGCGCCGCCCTTGCCTAGCTCAGGCCTTTTGTCTGCCTTGACCAATATTTTCTCCATTTTTATAACCTCCGATTATTTTTAAATAAACAGCGAACTTACTGATGTTTCCTCGTGTATCCTTTTTATTGCTTCACCCAGTAATGATGCCACTGAAAGCACCGTGAGCTTATTGCACTTTTCCTGTTTTTCATCCATAGGGATTGTATTGGTTACAATTATTTCCTCCAGTACCGATTCATTAATTCTGTCCAGCGCAGGGCCGGAAAGCACGGCATGGGAACAGGCAGCGATAACCTTCTTGGCGCCTTTTTCTTTAAGGGCCGCTGCTGCGTGAGTAATGGTCCCTGCGGTATCTATCATATCATCAAATAGCAGCGCGCTCTTCCCCTCTACCTCGCCTATCACATTCATGACTTCAGAGACATTGGCCTTTTCACGGCGTTTGTCAATAATTGCCAGCGACGCATTCAGTCTCTTTGCAAACGCCCTTGCCCTCTCCACTCCTCCCGCATCGGGAGACACGATAACAAGATCATTCAAATATTCTCTTTTCACGTAATCTACAAGCACCGGAGAGGCATAAAGGTGATCAACGGGTATTTCAAAGAAGCCCTGAATCTGGCCGGCATGCAAATCTATCGTCAGGACCCTGCTTATTCCTACCGCCTCCAATAAATCAGCAACCAGCCGCGCTGATATCGGTACCCGGGGTGCAGCCTTTCTGTCCTGCCTGGCATACCCGTAATAGGGCATTACCGCGGTTATCCTTGCCGCAGAAGCCCTTCTTAAGGCATCAGTCATTAAAAGCAATTCCATGATATTTTTATTAACCGGCATGCATGTTGACTGTATAAGGAAGACATCCGATCCCCTCACATTTTCATTTATCTGCACCATAATTTCGCCGTCACTGAAATTTGAGACAGTGGCTTTGCCGACCGGAATTCCTAAAACATCCGCGATCTCTTTTGCCAATGTCCTGTTGGAATTACCCGAAAACAACTTAATACCTTCTGGCATCATACCTCCTCATGTATAAGCGATAAACTTTCAGCCATCAGCTACATCTTAAGGCCCTTTCTCCTGCGTAACAATTAGCTGATAGCTGTTGCTGCATGCTGTATTTTCTTACTGGGGCGGGAGGATTCGAACCCCCGAATGCCAGGACCAAAACCTGGTGTCTTTCCGCTTGACGACGCCCCAATCGTAGAATTTTGAGTCAGGAGTTCAGAGTTAATAATTCATCAGTTCCCAGCTCCAAACTCCTGACTCAAAATTCCTGACGCTAAGTCATAGTCTGCACAACGGCAGTCCACATGTCATCAAATAATCGTGCAGCCTCCTGAGCCAGTCTGCACGATTCAAATACGCCAAAGACAGTTGAACCACTTCCGCTCATTAATGAACACACCGCTCCCTGCCTGCGAAGCCTGTCTTTTATCTCGGCAATGACAGGAAAGCTTCGAATGGTAACTGATTCAAGATCATTTGAAAGATCATCAGTTATGCCATTCAGATCTGCTTTTTCGATATTACGGATAAAATGCTCAATATTATTTACTTTTTCGACTTTTTTTGTCAATAATGCAAAGTTTTTATACACCCATGCGGTTGAAACATCAAATGAAGGCTTCACCAGAAGGAGGTCCAGCGGTCTCAGGGCCTTTCGGGGGATTAGTTTCTCGCCCCTGCCAAAGACATAAGACAGAGATCCTGACAAAAAAAANNGCAGCTGCATCACTGCTGCCTCCCCCGAGACCTGCACCCATGGGTATATTTTTCTCCAGATGAATCACTGCCCCATGTTCAATGCCATATCTGTTTTTTAAACGCATTGCGGCCTTATAAATAAGGTTCTGTTCAGGGGCAATTGGAGCGGAAGTTTCCAGAATAATATTGTTAAACGGGGGCATTCCGCCATGAGGGCCAGGGTATGCCGTTTCTTCCAGCGGGGTA